>DATNCZ010000152.1:0-14237 GCA_035553335.1 Gemmatimonadaceae bacterium | reverse complement strand
GTTGGATCAGGCCGAGCGGGATTATCGCACGTTGCTGGCGCAGATAGAGGCTGCCCGCGCACAGAGCAGGAGCGTGGGGATGGAGGCGGCGTCGGCGGATGCGCAGGTGGCGCAGATTCGCGACCGGATCGGCAAGAGCCTTGTGACGAATCCGCAGGCCGGGACCGTGTTGACGACGTACGCGCGCGCAGGGGAGGTGGTGCAGGCCGGAACGCCGCTCTACCGGATCGCGGATCTCGACACGCTGGTATTGCGCGCGTACGTGAGCGAGCCGCAACTGTCGTCATTCAGGGTCGGGCAGATTGTCGACGTGCATGTCGATCGCGGCGGCCACGTAATGACGCTGCCCGGAACGGTAAGTTGGGTATCGTCCACGTCGGAATTCACGCCGACGCCGGTTCAGACGCGCGATGAGCGCGCCGATCTGGTGTACGCGGTCAAGGTGCGCGTAGTCAATCGCGACGGTGCGCTCAAGATTGGAATGCCCGGGGACCTGTCGCTTCGAGCGACGAGCGCGAAAGCTGCCGTGAATCCTGCGGCAAACACCGAGTCACCGGCGTCGGCGCGCAGCTCATGACGGATCATGCAGTGACGAGTTCTCAGCCACCGCTGGAAGTTCGCGGTGTGTCCAGACGCTTCGAGGAAACCGTAGCGCTGTCCGACGTCTCGTTCACCGTGAATGCTGGCGAGCTGTTTGGACTCGTGGGGCCGGACGGTGCCGGGAAGACCACGCTCTTTCGCATTCTGACGACGCTGCTCGTTCCCGACTCCGGCACCGCAACGGTCCTGGGGCTGGATGTGGTGCGCGACCTGTGGGCGATCCGCTCCAGAGTTGGTTACATGCCTGGGCGGTTCTCGCTTTATCCGGATCTGAGTGTCGAGGAGAATCTGAGCTTCTTCGCTTCGGTGTTCGGTACGAGCATCGACGAAGGGCGCGCCATCATCGCACCGATCTACGACCAGATAGAGCCGTTCAAGGCTCGTCGCGCTGGCGCGCTGTCTGGTGGGATGAAGCAGAAGTTGGCGCTCTGCTGTGCGCTGGTCCACCGCCCCGAGATTCTCTTTCTCGACGAGCCGACGACTGGCGTCGATGCGGTTTCGCGACGCGAGTTCTGGGATCTGCTCGGCGCGCTCAAGACGTCGGGCCTGCCGATTCTCGTATCGACCGCGTACATGGACGAGGCGACACGCTGCGATCGGGTCGGGCTGATTCAGCAAGGACGTATCCTTGCCGTGGATGCTCCCGCGGCGATCGCAGCGCGATATCCGAATCCGCTGATCGCCGTGCATGCGAACGAGCGACACAAGCTGATCCAGTCGCTCCGGGACTACCAGCATGCGAAATCGGTCTATCCGTTCGGCGACGAAGTCCATTACAGCGACGCGCGGACCGCGAAGGCGACGGATGATATAGTGGCGGAGCTGCGCACGTATCTCGCCGGTAATGGATTCACGGATGTTCGCGTGAAACCGATCTCCGCTGGAGTCGAGGATGCGTTCATGGAGTTGATGGGACAGCCAGAGGCGGTCGCCATGGCGGCTGCATGACGACGGCGATCGACGTGAGGAATCTGACGCGGCGCTTCGGCAGCTTCACCGCTGTCGATTCGATCAGCTTCGACGTGCGGCAGGGTGAAGTGTTCGGCTTCCTCGGTGCCAACGGAGCGGGGAAGACGACGGCGATAAAGATGCTGATCGGTCTGCTGGCTCCGACGTCCGGTCAGGCGAGCGTGGCTGGATTCGATGTGTCGAACAATCCGGATGACGTGCGGCGGCACATCGGATACATGAGTCAGCGCTTCTCGCTGTACGAGGATCTCACGGTTCGCGAGAACATCACGCTGTACGGTGGAATCTACGGACTGACCGATTCGGAGATCCGCGACCGTGGCGACGCATTGATCGGGGCACTGCAACTGGGACGCTCGAGCGATGAGCGAGTGGAGTCGCTTCCGCTGGGGTGGAAGCAGAAGCTCGCGTTCTCAGTCGCAATGCTGCACGAACCTGCGGTTGTCTTTCTGGACGAGCCAACCGGCGGTGTCGATCCGATCACGCGCAGGCAGTTCTGGGAGATGATTTATACTGTCGCAGAGCGTGGTACGACGGTATTCGTCACGACTCACTATTTGGACGAGGCCGAGTATTGCGACCGGATCTCGATAATGGTGGACGGCCGCATCGCGGCGATGGGTGCGCCGGCCGAAGTGAAACAGCGGTTCGGCGCTGCAACGCTGGACGAGGTCTTTCTGCGGCTGGTGCGTCCCGCAGGCGTGCAGACTCCCCAATCAGCCTGATTTCAAATGGCCGACCGCAGATCAGCGCTGCACGCATTCATCGTCAAGGAGATGCGGCACATCCTTCGCGATCGGCAGACGTTGACGATCCTGTTGTTGCTCCCGCTGGCGATGGTTGTGTTGTTCGGCTACGCGTTGCGGAATGACATAACCGATGTGCGGCTCGTCGTGGTCGATCCGACGCCCGACTACGCAACGATTGCGTTGCGCAATCGGTTCGCGGGCAATCCACGGTTTGAAATCGTTGCAACATCGCAGACACTGGATCTGCTGGAGCCATTGTTTCGTCGCGGAGACGCGGATCTTGCGCTGGCGTTCCCGCCGCGGTTCGCAGAATCGCTATCGCAGGGCGTGCCAACGCGCCTGCTGCTGATCGGCGATGCATCCGACCCCAATACCGGAAGCACGATGGCCGCGTACGCGACCGCTGTGATCACCAGCTACCAGGCGGAAATCGGCGCCACGGGGCAGACGGTTCGGATAGTCCCACAGCTGCGAATGCGATTCAACCCGACGCTGGAGAGCGTGAATCTGTTCGTGCCCGGGCTCATCGCGCTGGTACTGACGCTCATCACGGCGCTCATGACGTCGATATCGTTGTCGCGCGAGAAGGAGCGCGGCACGCTTGAGATATTGCTGGTATCGCCGCTTCACCCGTGGCAGATCATACTCGGCAAGGTAATGCCGTATCTGCTGCTGGCGCTTGGCAACGTCGCGACTGCGTTGCTGGCGGCATGGGCGGTATTCCATGTCCCGTTCCGGGGAAGCCTGGCGTTGCTGCTATCGGCCAGCGTTCTCTATTCGATGGTGGGCCTTGCACTTGGAGTGCTCATCGCCGCGCTGGCGCCGTCTCAGCGCGCCGCGATGCTTGGAGCGCTCGCTGGAACCATGCTGCCGAACGCGTTGCTGTCCGGGATGATATTCCCGATAGCCAGCCTGCCGGCGTGGCTGCGTGTAGTGACGTATGTCGTTCCAGCGCGCTGGTTCATAGTGATCGCGCGCGGGATCATGCTGAAGGGTGTGGGCGTAACCTATCTGTGGAAGGAACTTGCGGTACTCACCGTCATGCTCGCCGTGCTGCTGATAGCCGCTGTGCGCAGTTTCAAGCCGAGGTTCGCGTGAGGCTGCGGGTGCTGCGATTCCTGTTGCGAAAGGAATTCCTGCAGATCGTGCGCGACCGCACGTTGCTCGGAATGCTGTTCATCATGCCGGTGATTCAGCTGCTGGTGCTTGCAAATGCTGTGACGTTCGAGGTGAAGAGCGCGCGCATGTACGTCATCGACAAGGACCACAGCAGCATGTCGCGCGGGGTTGCGACGCGGTTGGCCGCGTCGGGGCGGTTCGTGCCGACGGAATCATCTCCGTCGATGGCCGAGGGTGACGAGGCGATGCTGGACCGGCGCGTCGATCTGATCGTCGTGATTCCGGAGGGATTCGAGCGCGGAATCGTGCGCGATCATCGTGCACCGTTGCAGCTCGTGTTCAACGCCGAGGACGGCGCCGCGGCCGCCGTGATGCAGACGTACGCCAATGCAATCTTGATGAACTATGCCGGCGAGCTCGGTGCGGAGGTGAGTCCGTCGGTCGTGACGAACCTGAGCGTCGGTGATGGTGGTGCGCCCACGCGAGGTCATCCCGTGATGGAGCTGCGCCGGCGCGGCTGGTACAACTCCGAGCTGGACTATCGTCAGTACATGGTTCCCGGAATTCTCGTGGTGCTGGTGACGATGATCGGCACGTTGATGACGGCGATGAACATAGTCCGGGAGAAGGAAGCTGGAACGCTCGACCAGCTCAATGTGACCCCCATCAACCGCTCGACCTTCATCGCCGCCAAGCTGATACCGCTCTGGACCTTCGCGATGATCGACCTTTCGATAGGGCTCGTGGTGGCGCGGTTCGTCTTTCACGTGCCGATGCTCGGCAGCCTCGTCCTGGTATTCTTCGCCGCGACGATCTATCTGGTTGGTGCGCTTGGCATCGGGCTGTGGATCTCGACCGTTGCGGAGACGCAGCAGCAGGCGATGTTCGTGACGTTCTCGCTGTTGATGGTGTACCTCCTCATGAGCGGGCTGTTCACACCCATTCGTGGTATGCCTGTATGGGCGCAGTGGACCACCGAGATCAACCCGATAGCGCATTTCGTGGCTCTGATGCGGGCCGTGCTGCTCAAGGGTGCCCGGATGCGCGACGTTGCGTCGCATCTCACCGCCCTGGCCGCGATCAGCTCCGTGGTGCTCGGCATCGCCATACGGCAGTATCACAAGCGCTCGGCCTGACTTCCCGCGGGCGCGCGTCTTGCTCCAATTGGAGCTGCCCGGCGATATATTCCGCGGGTACCATCTGTGACCGGGGTCGTTCCAATGGCTTCTCAAACCTGCACTCATCTCGACCAGGTACGCGACGTCGAGCCGCGCACTCCGAACGGGTGCGAGGAATGTCTCAAGATGCACAGCAGGTGGGTGCACCTGCGTCTGTGTCTCGACTGCGGACACGTGGGCTGCTGCGACAGCTCGCCGAACAAGCATGCCACGAAGCACTTCCACGCAACAGGACATCCGATCATGCGCTCGTTCGAGCCAGGTGAGGATTGGGGCTGGTGTTACGTCGACGACGTGATGTTCGAGCCTGCGCCACAGGCGCGGTGATTTCGTGACCGCGCACCAGGTAGCGGCGGCAACGGAAGGTGACGCCGTCTGGCCGGAGCTGACGCTCGCATCGTGGCAGGACAGCTATGCGACGCTGCACATGCTTACGCAGATTGTCGGCAAGACTCGACTTGCGCTGGCGCCAATGGTGAATCACTGGTGGCAGGTGACGCTCTACGTAACGGAGCGTGGCCTCACGACCAGTTCCATGCCGTTCGGCAAGCATACCGCCACGGTGGATTTTGATTTCATCTATCACCACGTCGCGATACGAACGAGCGCGGGGCAGACGCGCACGATTCCGCTCGTCCAGCGTCCCGTGCGGGAATTCTACATCGAATATCTCGATGTTCTTGCCGGGCTCGGCATCGGTGCGAAGATCAGAGGAGTCCCCGTCGAAGTCGAAACCGCGGTTCCGTTCGCGGAAGATACGCAGCACGCGTCGTACGACGCGGACTCCGTGAACCGATGGTGGCGTGTGATGGTTCAGGTGGACCGCGTGCTCGAGCAGTTCCGCGGGCGTTTCGAGGGAAAGGCGAGCCCCGTACACTTCTTCTGGGGAAGCTTCGACATCGCCGCAACGCGGTTTTCGGGACGTGGCGCACCGCTGCATCCCGGCGGTGCTCCCAACTGTCCCGATTACGTCATGCAGGAGGCGTACTCGAGAGAGTGCAGCAGCGTGGGATTCTGGCCGGGCGGTGGCACTCAGGAAGCGGCGTTCTATTCGTACGCGTACCCCGAGCCGGACGGTTACAGGGAATATTCTCCGGGGCCGGAGAGTGCGTACTACGATGCGAACATGCGGGAGTTCATACTGCCTTACGAGGCGGTGCGTACCGCCGCATCGCCAGACGAAACTCTGCTCCAGTTCTGCGAGAGTACCTACGAAGCGGCGGCTGATCGTGCCGCATGGGATCGTGAATCATTGGAGCGGAAGGGCAAGCGATGAAAGAGATGTCTGGCTCGACGGGCACGTCTTCGCCAGCCGGCGCGAGTCACAACGGTGGCACGGCGCACGCGCAGGACACGGGAGAATTGAACGTCACGGTGCGTGAGCTGTCGCGCGATGAGTCGCTCGCGATACTCGCGAAGCATCATCTGGGTCGTGTCGGAATCACCTATCAGGACCGGTTCCACCTCAAGATATGCAACTATCTGTATTCCGAGAACTGGATATACACGCGTGCGGAGCTCGGGGACGACCTGGTGATGGCGGAGCATCATCCGTGGGCGGCGTTCGAGGTGGACGAAGTCGATGGCATTCTGGACTGGCGCTCGGTCGAGGTCTGGGGCGCGATCGAGTTTCTCTCTTCGGACATGCACTCGCAGGACTGGTTCGAATTCGAAAACGCGGTCCGGCTTCTCAGGGGTGCTGTTCCGGAGATACTCAAAGCGGACGATCCGATGCCGAAGCGGATTCACCTGGTCCGGGTACACGTGGACAACGTCCTGGGCCGCGAATCGCGGGTCGGAAATCCAAGACCGCTCCCCCAACCCTGAATGTCATGAAGTGCATCGCCGTCCTTGCACCTTCGTGAGACGCTAGCCATGCACACAGACCTATCGCCGCAGCACATGCCGCGGTCGCACGTCCACCACGACGCAAGCACAGGCCGGTCGATCATGGACCAGGCCATCTCGCGCGCAGCGGATGCGCGGCGGATCGATGGCAACAGCGTCCGGCTTCTGCGCGATGCAGCCGAGAATTATCCGGCGTGGCTCGATGCGATAGCATCCGCGGAGCGATACGTGTATTTCGAAGCGTACATCATGCGCGACGACGTATCGGGCCGGCGCTTCGCCGATGCGCTCATCGAAAAGGCGCGTGCGGGCGTAACCGTGCGCCTGTTGTACGACTGGATGGGTGCGTTTGCCAAGACTCCATCGCGGTTCTGGGAATCGCTGCGCGCGGCTGGCATCGAAGTTCGCTGCTTCAATCCATTCAGTCTCGCAAGTCCGCTGGGCTGGGTGCATCGCGATCACCGGAAGAGCGTCGTCGTCGATGGCAGGATCGGATTCATCACCGGCCTCTGCGTCGGCGATGCATGGGTGGGCGATCCGGAGCGCGGCATTGCGCCGTGGCGTGATACCGGCGTGGAAGTGCGCGGTCCGGCGGTCGCCGAAATCGAGCGCGCCTTCAGCCGCGTGTGGGCGGTAGTCGGCGCGCCGATTCCGCCGGAGGAGTTCACCGCTCGCGATAGCATCGCGATAGCGGGCGATACGTCGGTGCGCGTCGTCGCGAGCGAGCCATGGCGGGCCCGGTTGCTGCGTCTCGACGAGCTGGTCGCCGGAGCGGCGCGCGAGACGCTCTGGCTGACCGATGCGTATTATGCCGGAATGCCGACGCACGTGCAGGCACTCCGCGCGGCGGCCAAGGATGGCGTCGACGTGCGCCTGCTCGTTCCAGGCGGTACCGACATTCCACTGCTGCGTCCGCTCTCGCAGGCGGGGTACAGGCCGTTGCTCGAGGCCGGAGTGCGCGTGTTCGAGTGGAATGGTCCGATGATGCACGCCAAGACGTCAGTCGCCGATGGTCGCCTCGCACGCGTCGGGTCGAGCAATCTCAACATTGCGAGCTGGCTCGGCAATTATGAGCTCGATGCAGTGATCGAAGACACTGCATTCGCTGAATGCATGGTGGAATCGTATCTGGACGACCTTGCGCATGCGACTGAAGTAGTACTGCACAGGCGGCGTCGCAGACACCGCTCACACGATGCGTTGCCGGGACCGCCGCCGGCGCGGCGCATGCGTGAACGAAGGAGAGGCTCGGGCAGCGCGGGGCGCGGTGTCGCGGGCGCGATTCGGCTCGGCAACACGGTCACCGCAGCGGTGACGGACAGACGCGTGCTCGCATCCGCCGACTCGCGCGCGATAGCGGTCGCGGGTGCGGTGCTCGTCGCGCTGGCAATAGTCGCCGTTGTCTGGCCCCGCGTGTTCGCAATCCCGATCGCGCTATTCAGCCTCTGGTTCGGCGGCGCAATGCTGCTGCAGAGCTACAGGCTTCGCGCTCACGGCGCCACTAGAACGGCCTCGGTTCCGGATGTACACGAAGAACAGGTGACGGACGATAGTCCAGGGTCGGCGACTTCTTCGGGCGCTTCCTCGGCCGCTCTCACGCCATAGTCATCGCAGCCCGTATATCAGGATTCGACTTTGTTTCGCGGCACCGGGCCACACGGGTGACTTCATTCCCGAAGCAACGGCGACGAGCTGGCGTCCACCCGCGGAGTAGCTGATGATGCCCCCGCCGATCGACTGACCCGTGTTGGTCTTCCAGAGCACGTGGCCGCTGTCGGCGCCGAACGCGTACAGCTCGCCCGACATGTCCGCTGCGAAAACAATTCCTCCGGCCGTGGCCGTAACACCCGCAAGCACCGGATGCGGTGCGTGGAATTGCCAACGCACAGTGCCGCTGTCAGCGTCGAACGAAGTGAGCCAGCCGCGCGCCTCGCTTGCCGGCGCGAACGGATTCGCGTTTTCATTGCCAAGCCACGTCGTACCTGCCGGTGGAATGGTCGTGGTATCGCGCTTGAGCTGCACAGTCGCGCACCAATCCACCGCGCCGACATACAGCGAATTCGTATTCGGGCTGTAAGCCGCGCCGTTCCATTCCGATCCACCGGTGATGCCCGGACAGAAGCGCGTCGTGTGGTCACGCGAGAGTGGTGTGTCCACGTTCTGTCTGGTAGTGGTCGGCCTGATGTACAGCATCGGCAGTGCGGTGCCGAGGTCGCCGGTGGGCGCCGTGCCACGCGCGATATGTGAGCGGTCCAGTACTGCGAGCTGGCCATCCTTGTTTGCCGACGCAACAATCTGCGTTCCGGCGTGCGTGGTGACGAGCGTCGGCGGACTGTCCACATCCCAGTCGTGCATGTCGCGCTTCACGAGTTGATTGTAGCCGAGCATTTTGCCGGTGGCGGCGTCGAGCGCGATTACCGAGTTGGTATAGAGATTGTCGCCGGTGCGAAGCTCGGTTTCGAAATCCGGCGCTGGATTGCCGGCGGGGACGTACAGCACCTTGCTGGCGGTGTCGAACGTGAACGACGTCCAGAATCCGCCGCCGGTCACTGGAATGCGCGTGTTGGTCCACGTCGCGCGTGCAGGGCCGGAATCGGGCACCACGTCGAATTGCCAGAGGACGTGCCCGTCGCGCGCATCGAGCGCGTAGACGTGTCCCGTCACGCCCACCTGATCGCCTCCGGCATTGCCCACGAAGACCTTGCCATCTGCTGCGATCGGTGCCATCGGTATCGACATGCCCGGCGCGTTCACGCTGATGGCGTGATCCCACAGCACCTTGCCGTCCGTGGTATCCATCGCCAGAACGTGCGAATCCGAAGTCCCGCGGAAGAGACGGCCATCCATGTAGGCGAAGCCGCGGTTCACCAGCAGCTGGCTCGGCTTGGCACTATGCCGGGGCTGTTTCCATCGCTCGGCGCACGTACTCGCGTTGATGGCGTAGGAGATCGTGTCCGTGGTGAAGTACATCGTTCCCCGGACGACGATCGGTCCGGTCTGAAGTGAAGTGACTTCGGGGAGATCGTAGGTGCATACGCTCTTGAGCCCCGTGACATTCACACGCGTGATCTCGGCGAGGGGGGAGAACCGATCTCCGGCGAGCGTCCGATTGTAGCCGGGCCAATCCTCCGGGCTGATCATTGGCGCGCTCGACGCAGCCGCGATCGACGGCGCTTGAGTGGTGTCGGGGGCCTTTGCGGTATTCGAGCCAGAACATGCGGGCATGGCGACTACCGCAGCACCAATGGCTACTGCGAGTACGAGAGCGCGGACTGGCATCGAACCTCCTCCGTCGGGTGGGGCGTCGTGCATCCGTCCTGCATCTTGGATGCCGACGCGCGGGGAACCTCAGCCCGTCGTCCGCGCCTCGACGGTCTTGCGTTCCCGCTCGAGGTCGGATTTCATGACCTTCTGGAGCTGGCTCCGAACCCTTCCGCGAATGTTCAGGAAACCGCCCGGTAGCGCGTCGAACCGGTACCTGCGCGTGGTTACCAGATAGATCCCGGCTCCGCCGTTCAATGCCGGTGCATCGTAGATCGTCGAGAGCTCCAGGGCGGCTTCAAAGTAATGATTCGCATAGATCTGCTTCCGCACGATCAACGCGTTGCCGGCGGGCGGTGTGAGAACCACCATCTGGTTGAGCGTGAAAGTCGGGCGGAGATGTGGAATCCTGTCGAGTGACCAGTACATCACATCCAGGGCGTTCTCGGGCCGATCCGCGGGAAAATTCACGAGATAATTGCGCAGCGCCGGTGCGTATTGCTGGATGTACGTCGACTGATCGAGCAGAGCGGCGAATGCGTCGCTTGCCTGGACTCCGTTGGTGTCGTCGTAGCGCGGCATCGCCGCATTGCCGCGCGCGCGATACGCGGCGACGAGATTCTCCACCTGAAGTCTCATCACGGAATCAGCCTGCTGTTCCGCATTCGGTCCGTACCAGTCCACTTGCGCAAACTGCTTCATGTCGGACTCCGACAGCTTGAAGTTGCAGTCCCGCACGCGGCAACCCTTGAGGTCCTGCCATTCCGACGGATCCAGCGCGATGGTCTGCAGCTCTGCCGGAGTCGGAGGGTCGCTGATGATTCCGAATCGCTGTGACCGCGCCGCGATGAGCGACTGAACGTCGCGCATGCGCGCGAGATATGCATCCCGCGTAGTGTGTATTCCGATTATTCCGAATACCGTCACGTCGCGGCCGACGTCGGTGTGCAGCAGCTTCACCACTGCCACGCCGTTCTGTGCATCGGCAATCTGGCTCGCGCTGAGGCCGACGCTGGTTCTCAGATAGTCACCCAGCGGTGGTGCAGCGTTCTGGGCGCGTGCCTGTGCAGCCATGCCTGCGCACGCCAGCGTCGCGCAGGCCGCGATGATGTATGTCTGCTTCAGGCTCTTCATCGCGGCCGTTGCGAGGTGTTCAGCGGTGGCTCAGTGGTTGCTTGAATCCCCGCTTCGCGCGGACTCGAAGAGGAACCAGGTGCGACGCTCCGTCTCGTCGATCCATACTTCGATGAGGCTCGCACTGGCCACGTCGTGGTGCTCGTCGCACACGTTGTGTACTTGTCGGAGGCTCGCAACAAGGATCTCGTTATCATCGCGCAATTCCGCCAGCATATCGGACGGCTCGACGTAACCCGCATCATTGTCGCGAATCCGCTGCGTGCGCGCGATCTGACCGATCGATCGCACTGTCGTCTCGCCCAGCTTCCTGACACGCTCGGCGATCGGATCCGTCATCGCGAAAAGCTGATCCGCCTGTTCGTCCAGCAGCAGGTGATAATCGCGGAAGTGCGGGCCACTCATGTGCCAGTGGAAATTCTTCGTCTTGAGATACAGCGCGAAAACATCCGCGAGAACGCCATTGAGTGCAGCGGCGATATCTCGCACCGCGGCCGCGCCAAGGTCGGTGGGTGTTGCCAGCGGAGCCCGCCGCAGGCGTACGGCGTTGTTGGGTTTCTTCACGGTAGACGCTTTCATGGCTTCTCCAGGATGGTTTCTACTGGAAACTATCACCCGTGCGTGATCCACGGGATACGCACGACCGTGCCATTCGTCCGTCAGCCGTCCAACCCCGTCAGGAGCGCCTGCTCCAGGTCCAGGTCGCGCTCCACTCTGTGAAGCACGCCGTCACTGATCTCGTCGCCGTCACGCATCTGAATCAGGCGCTGGCGCTCGGCGTCCAGCGTCGCCAGACGCAGCAGGCGATACGAACCAGCGCGGCGCCCGTCCACGTCAGCTTCCGTGGCATCGTCGTCAAAAACGGCCGGATCACCACTGGGATCCGGGGACGGGATCGCCCTGGTACGTACCTCGTTGGAGTAACGATGTACGCGGTGGGTGTATTCGTCGCGCAGGGCGGCGACCACTCCACGCGAGTCGCCGTCGCCGAGCCCCGATAGGGAGCCGTCGTTGCCTGCGTCGATCTGGTCCAACCGCGCGAGTGCTGCCCGAGCGGTCTGCAGTCGCGCATTGATCTCCTCGAATGCATCGGCGCGATCGGGCTCGAGCCCGAGCTTCGAGATCACGGGCCGCAATGTCAGACCCTGACCGACAAGGGTAACGAGGATGACGACGAACGTTACGAAGATCACAACGTCGCGCCCCGGAAATGGTGCGCCGGACGAAGTGACGAACGGAACCGACAGTGCGAGCACCAGCGATACCGCACCACGCAGCCCCGCCCATCCCACGAACAGGACGCTCCGCCACGGTGGATACGGCGCATGCCGGTCCGTGAATCGGTGTCTCAGGTAGCGCGGTGCGTATGCAGCCGGAAATACCCACGCGAGACGCAGTACGATCACGACCGCGCTCACCGCGGCCGCTGTAGCGATCAGTCTGGCCAGCGTCTCCTCTTCCCCGGTGCGTACGGCAGCAAGCGCCAACGGAAGTCCGAGCCCGACGAAGATGAAGAGCAGACCTTCCAGCAGGAAATCGACTATCTCCCACATGTTGATGGTCTGAATGCGCGATGCCGCTGTGAGCAGGCGCGCGGCGGCGTGGCCCAGGTAGAGTCCAGCGACGACGACCGCGAGAACCCCGGATACTCCGGCCCGGTCCGCGGCAAGGAATGCGACGTATGGCGTGAGCAGCGATATGCTGCTCTCGAGCACCGGACTCCGCTCCGACGTTCGCGCGATCCAGCGCCGTAGCCACGCGATGCACCATCCAGCGGCCAGGCCGACTATTATTCCGCCGCCGGCCGCCCACAGGAAGCTCAACAACGCGGGCCCGAGCGAGAAGGTGCCCGTGTTGGCGGCCGTCAGCGCCATCTCGAAGATCACCAGCGACGTTGCGTCGTTGACGAGACTCTCGCCCTCGAGAATCGAGACGAGCGTACGCGGCACGCCAAACCGTCGCATCACCGCCGTTGCCGCGACCGCGTCAGTCGGGCCCACCGCGGCGCCCAGGGCGAACGCTGCTGGCCAGGATAGCGACGGGAACATCACATGTGCCGCGGCCGCAACGACGCCGGCGGTCGCCACCACCAGTCCGATCGCGAGCAGCATGATGTCCACGCTGTTTCGCCGGAACTCGCGATACGACGTGTTTATCGCCGCCCAGTACAGTAGCGGCGGGAGGAAGATGAAGAACACGAGATCCGGATCCACGCGTACCGTCGGAGCGGCCGGGACCAGGGCCAGCAGCGTGCCGGCGATGACGAGCAGGATCGGACGCGGCACTCCTATGCGCCGCGACAGCATCTCCAGACCCGCAGCGATGATCAGGAGGAAGACGACGGTTTCTACCAACGCTACTCCGTGGCTCGGCGTATGCGCAGATTATGCTGCTCCACTACCACAATGTACGATATTCCATTCAATGACAGATATGCGCAGAATCGGATCGCTCACCGTCTCGTCGGTAGGACTGGGGTGCAACAACTTCGGTGGCCGGCTGGATGAGCCGGCAACCGCACGCGTCGTGCACGCCGCGCTCGATGCCGGCATCAACTTCTTCGACACCGCCGATATCTACGGCGGCGATGGAAAGAGCGAGGAGTACCTGGGCCGCGCACTGGGGAGCCGTCGCTCCGAAGTCATCGTCGCAACCAAGTTCGGCATGCGAATCGACGACCATCGTCGCGGCGCACGCCCCGAATACGTGCGCGCGGCCGCCGAGGACAGCCTCCGGCGACTCGGTACCGATCACATCGATCTGTACCAGCTTCACACCCCCGATCCGGATGTGCCGATCGCCGACACGCTGGGTGCGATGAACGAGTTGGTGACGGCCGGCAAGGTGCGCGAGATCGGATGTTCAAATTTTTCCGCTCAACAGATTCGCGACGCGGAGCAGCAGTCGCAGGATCGCGGCATCGCGCGCTTCGTGAGCGTTCAGAACGAGTACAGTCTGCTGCACCGGGATCCGGAAGTCGAAGTGCTCGCTGAATGCGAACGCGTACACGTCGCGTTCGTACCGTTCTTTCCTCTGGCGAGCGGACTGCTGACGGGCAAGTACCATCTCGGTCAACCGGCGCCACAGGGGAGCCGGTTGGCGAGCGGACCGCGCGCTGCGCAACTGACTGATGCCAGACTCGAGCTCGTCGAAGAGCTGCGCGCCTTCGCGCAATCACGTGGACATACGCTTCTCGAGCTCGCGTTCTCCTGGCTGCTCGCGCGGCCCGTGGTCGCTTCCGTAATCGCGGGCGCAACGACGCCCGAACAGGTGACGGCTAATGTAGCTGCGGCGAGGTGGGAGCTGAACAACGCCGATCTCGACGCGATCGACACGATCGTGCCACCTACCCGGTCAGATCACTGAGCGATGCTCTGCG
>DATNCZ010000151.1:0-9350 GCA_035553335.1 Gemmatimonadaceae bacterium | reverse complement strand
CGGCGCCGGAAAGACGACTCACGTTCCTCTCGCTCTGATCGACGAGCCGTGGCTCGGAGATTCCAGGATCGTGATGCTGGAGCCGCGCCGGCTGGCTGCGCGCGCGGTAACCCATCGCATGTCTCAGCTGCTCGGTGAGCGCGCCGGCGACACTGTTGGATACAGGGTGCGGCGCGACACGCGAATAGGGCCGAGAACGAGGATCGAAGTAGTAACGGAGGGGATCCTCACGCGAATGTTGCAGAGCGATGCAACGCTGGAGGGCGTGGGGCTTCTCATCTTCGACGAGTTTCACGAGCGCAGTATTCACGCCGATACGGGGCTCGCACTCGCGCTGCAATCGCAGTCATTGATACGGCCCGATCTCAGAATACTCGTCATGTCGGCCACGCTGGACGGAGCGCGGGTCGCAATGCTTCTGGATGATGCGCCAGTGATCACAAGCGAAGGGCGGATCTTTCCAGTCGAGCTGGCGTACTCGGCGCGGCCGGACGCACGGGGCCTGGCAGCGGCGGTTGCATCCAGAGTCGTGGCTGCACTCGACGATAACGACGGGGACATTCTGGTATTTCTTCCCGGCGGAGCGGAGATACGTCGTGTCGCCGCGCTGCTCGGGGGACGCGTGCCGGACAACGTGCACGTCGAGCCGCTGTATGGCGATCTGTCGCAGCAGGCACAGGATGCGGCAATTGCACCCGCACCGCGGGGTTCGCGCAAGGTCGTGCTCTCGACGCCGATCGCGGAAACGAGTCTCACGATCGAAGGTGTCCGGGTCGTGATCGACAGCGGACTCGCGCGCGCACCGCGTTTTTCGCCACGAAGCGGAATGACGCGCCTCGAAACCGTCCGCATATCACGCTCTTCTGCCGACCAGCGCGCGGGACGCGCGGGACGAACGGCGCCGGGCAGGTGCTACCGCCTCTGGCCGGAGCACGAGCAGCATCATCTGCTGGCGCACACGAGTCCGGAGATTCTTCAGGCTGATCTCGCGCCGCTCGTTCTCGAGCTTGCAGTTGCCGCGATAAAAAGTGTGGACGAGCTTCGCTGGCTCGACGCTCCGCCACCATCGGCGCTGGAACAGGGGGCGCAATTGCTGACGATGCTCGGCGCGCTCGATCAGTCCGGTACCATCACGCATCATGGTCGCGCGATGTCGGCGCTGCCGGTTCATCCACGCATCGCGCACATGCTGATAAGGTCGATCGCTATCGGTAATGGTGCGATGGCATGTGACATTGCCGCGATACTCGGCGAGCGTGACTTCGTACGTGGCGTCGGTGGACCTGCCGACGCCGACATCGGGATTCGTCTGGAGTTGCTGCACGCGCCAGCTGGTCGCGTCGCACTGCACGGCGCGCAGGTCGACGGGACGCTAATGCGACGGATTGCCGCAGAAAGCACGGCGCTCAGACGGCAGCTGGGCGTCGCCGGTCATTCCGCGGCGGAGACAGCGAACGCGGGAGCGGTTCTGGCGCTCGCATACCCCGACCGCATCGGTCAGGCGCGTGGCGGCGTCATGGACGGGCGCTTCCTGCTGCGAAACGGGCGCGGTGCAGCACTCACGCACCCGCAAGGACTGTCGTCAGCCCAATACATTGTAGCCGCCGAGCTCGACGGTGATGCGCGATCGTCGCGAATATTTCTCGGTGCATCGTTGACGCAATCGGAGATCGACGCGCAGTTCGCAGATCAGATCGAGGTCGAGGAGGTCCTGGAGTGGGATGATCGTGCGCGCAGCGTCCGCGCGCGAATGCGAACGAGACTCGGAGCGATCACACTCAGTGAATCGCTGGTTACAGATCCTGGAATGAACGGCGCAGCGCAGTTGATGCTGGACATCGTGCGCCACGAAGGGATTCAGACGCTTCCATGGAGTGGCGCCGCGAAGGCACTACGCGAGCGTGTCGCATTCGTGCGAGCGAGACATGCGGACTGGCCCGACATGTCCGACGAATTTCTCACGGCAACGCTCGACGACTGGCTCGCGCCCATCCTGGACGGACGCACGTCTCTGCGAGATCTGGGCAACGATCTCGACCGTGCATTGATGGCGATGATGGACTGGCGGCAGCGCGCCGATCTCGACAGGCTCGCACCACTTCATTATGTCGCGCCGACGGGCACGCGTGTCGCGATCGACTACAGCGACCCGGACGCACCAAGCATTGCAGTGAGACTACAGGAGATGTTCGGCGTGAAGCAGACACCGACAGTCGATGCCGGACGCGTTCCCTTGACGCTCGAGCTGCTGTCGCCAGCGCGCAGACCGGTACAGGTCACGCGTGATCTGGAAGGTTTCTGGCGCGGAAGTTATTTCGAGGTGCGGAAGGAGCTGCGCGGACGGTATCCAAAGCATGTCTGGCCGGACGATCCACTGACTGCAGTGCCGACGGCGAGGGCAAAACGGAGGGGAGAATGAGGCCGTCCCGAGCCTGGGTCAGCTCGCGCGTGCGGCTTCGTGCTCCTCGCCCGTAGGGTGCGAGCCGGTGAGATCAAGCATCGACTTTCCCTCGAAGTAGTTGACCACCGGCAGATGATCGATGTTGTCGAGCCGCCGGAGAGCTTTCCGCATCCGCTCCGCCTGTTCGGCGATGGCAGCACCCGCATAGCGCGCATCGAGCGATGCATCGTCCGACGCCGCGAGCATCTGAGATTCGAGCATGACGCTCGCTAGCGCATTGTTCAGCTCGTGCCGAAGTCCTGTCGTGAGTTGCTGCAGCGATTTGGCACGCTCGGCCGTCTGATGCGACATCTCACCCCAGAAGGCGATGAAGGAAACAGCCAGAAGGAAGCAGCCTACAAGTGCGAGCCCGATGTAAAGCGACCGGCTGGCGGTGCGAACGACTGCGGGCACGAGCGCTGTAGCGAGACTCGGACGAAGCACGGTTTCAATGGTGAAGCCATCCGGTCCGCTCTGGAAGTGGTACTCGCCCCGGTACGGTCCGTCGTAGGAATGGGGTGATACATACAGCACCGTTCCATCGACTGCGGTGATCCGTACCCCGATGAGGGAATCGTTCGAGACGTGGTTGGCAGCGGCGGACTTGTCCAGGTTCCATGCAGATCCCGCGAATGACGGCGGGAGAAGCGGTACCGACTGCATCGTCGCCTGCATCGCGTGGCGAAAGTTCGTTGCACGGGCCTGAACAACGATATACATGTACTGACGCCCGGCCGAGTCGGCGACCGCCGCGGCCGAGACGATTATGGGCTCGTGCGCGCCGGGAAGCATGAGGAGCGGCGTTCGTGCCGTATCCAATCTCGCTTTCGCCAGGGCCTTGGCCACCACCGCAGCCGCGCGGCTGGAATCAGCCATCGAGCCCGCGCCTTCCCAACTATGGGTTCGCACATCGACGCGGATATAGCCGCGAAGGGAATCAGGGTCGTATTTCTCCGCGGCGAAGAGCGAGTCGGCGCGGTGCGCGAAGGTGGGCAATGGCGGCGCTGCGCCATCCACGACTATGGTGCCCATCAAGGGACCGTAGAGTCTCGACCTGAACCCCTCTGACCGTCGGATCGCCTCCGTGCCCAGGATCCGGCCCGCCGAAGTCGCGTAGTCCCGAAGTGTCTGCGACGTCGTCCTGTCGAGGGCGGCATTGACCTGCCGTACCTCAGTTGCCAGGATGGCGCACACCACCGTCGTGCCGGCAAGGCAGGCGACGACCAGCGCAGCGCGCCATGACCGTGCAGGTGAGGGGGGCCCAGGTTGCATTACACGTCGTTGAGGTTGACAAATGACGATCCTGCAATGGCAGTGTCACTGCCAGCGCTTCGTCGATCGGCAATGGGACGCGGGTCCAAGCGGAGCTACGGCTGCAGCGCTACCATCGGCGAGCTACTGCTGGGAGTCCGCCAGCCACGAGTCCCGTATCGCGATCTGTCTGGATGATGCGCCCGGATCGGCAGTGATCGTCCAGCGCGTGGCGTCGCGGTTCAGCTTGAGACCGGCCAGAGCGAGGACCTGGTCGAAGTCTATGTCTTCCGTTCCGCCCACGTGGCGCTCGAACCAGGGATGCATGTCCTTGCCCATCACCTGCGATACCGCGTGCTCCACGTCGGCCTCGGTGTAACCGCGTCCCTGCAGGTAGTAGGACGCGTTCGGCTGATCCCATGAAAGCTTCTTGAGCGCACGCAGGGCATCGTCCAGCGACCGCACGTTGTTGCTCTGGTCGCGGATCATCAGATCGAGCGCGAGTGCAATGCCAGCACCCTTGAAGTAATAGGTGAAGAATGTTTGGGACGCATTCGTCTTCTGAGCACGCGGTGCGCCATCGAAGAACGGAGCCTCGAACGAGGCCATGCGCGCGGAGACTTCCTTGCGGCCCGGCGCTGTGAGGTTCGCCTGCACGATCCCCGCGACCATTGCATACGTGTCTTCGGTCGAGCCAAGCTTCGCGCGCGATGTCGCCATCTCGCCGTAATACTGCGTCCATCCTTCCGCCACCCACAGGCTCGGCTGATACTGCTCGTGCGTGTAGTCGAAAGGCCCGAGCGCGAACGGACGAATGCGCTTGACGTTCCACACATGGAAGTATTCGTGCGCGGCTGTCTCCACTCCCGCGAGAACGGAGGCGGTATCCACCCACGGTTTGCGATCGATGATCTGCGTGGAGTACAGGTGCTCCATGCCATCGCCACCGGGAAAACCGATGTGGAAGAGGAATGTGTACATGCGCAGCGGCGGCGGTCCGATCACGCGGTTGTGAGCCTCGACGATTCTCCGGATCGAAGCCACGAAGCGGGCGCGTTCTTCGGGGGTGGTCGGTCCGTTGTGGTGAACGACCGTGCGATACAGTCTGTTGTCGACCGTGAACGAATCGACCATGAAACCGGGCGCGACTTCGGTCGGCGTGTCGATCAGGCGGTCGTAGTTCTCGAATGAATAATCGGTCTGGTCGAGCTTCTGCGCATCGCCGTTGATGATGTGCCACCCATCGGGCGCATCGACATGCAACGTAACCGGCGACGGCTTGCGGCCCTCGACGTACATGAAGAGCGATGCACCATTCCAGTTCGCGTGCAACGTGTCGAGCACGCTGAATGTTCCGGACAGATCGTCGCCGAATACGCGATAGTGAGCTACAACGCGATGCGCAGCACCGGGATAGACGCGCCACAGCGATCCGTTCTCGCGATCCCATTTGAGCGCCTTGCCGTTACCATCCGTTACGGAGAACTGCTGCACGTTCTTGGCGAAATCCATGCGCGCGTACCGTCCGGGGGACCACACCGGCATCTGCAGCTTCAGGACAGATCCCTTCACGCCATCGACATCGATGGTGACGGTGTACAGGTGCGACGCCGGATCCGGCATCGCTACGGTGTAGTGAATCTGCGCGACCGGCGCCGGAGCGACGTGCGCAGGTGATATCGTGCCGAGCAACGTCAGGAGGGTGACAATCGACGCTAACATTGACGTGACCTGTTGCGGAGAACGGTTTCGGTGGGCAGGCTAGGCGCCCGCTCCCGTCAAGCTGTACAGAAGCAAGCCCAGCACGATCGCCGTAACAACGATGTAGGTGCGGTCGTGCTGCTTCACGAATGCGAGCAGGGACAGTGCGACGCGGGCGATCGGGGTTGCGATCAACAGCAGCAGCCCGAGCTGGATCACCGCCTCAGGCTGGAACCGCAGCGCGTTGGCTACGACCTCGGAGACGGATTTGAGCGCATCCGGTTGTCCATGGAATACGTGGTAATCCGCGATCCTTCCGCCATGCAACGAGAGGAAGAGCGCGCCCCCGACAACAGTCACGGCAGCGGCTATGATCACTCCCCAGCGCAGGAGATTTCCGACGAAGAGCTCTACGTGCTCGTCGCTCCAGCGACCGGTGCGCCACAGCGGCTCACTCATATGCCGCCTCGCAGACCCTTGTAAGCCATCTCCACGGCGAGAAACACTATCACGACGGTGAATATCGTGCGCAGTGCACGCACCTTTGCGCCTGCAAGAACTCGTGCACCCGTGAGCGCACCGGCAAGCACACCGAGCATGACGGGAAACGCGAGCACGGGATCGATGTACCCGCGATGCAGATAGACGCCCGCGCTCGCCGCGGCGGTGACGCCGATCATGAAGTTGCTCGTCGTCGTCGAGACCTTGAACGGAAGACGCATCGCCTGATCCATTGCGAGCACCTTCACGGCTCCCGATCCGATGCCAAGCAGCCCCGACAGGATTCCGGCGAGGAACATGAGCGAGAAGCCGGTCGGCACTGCGTGGACAGTGTACGGCTGCATCCCCTCGGCGGTAGGGTACGTGCCGTCCATCCTGAGGCGCGTGGCCCACTTGTCCGGCGGCCCGTCGATGGAATGCTCTTCCCGCGGTTGAAACGACCGGTAGGCCGAGTATGCCAGGACCAGGGAGAAGATTACCGCTATGGCACTCGTCGAGATGAGTCCGGCGATGTAGGCTCCGCCCAGCGCGCCGAGCGTGGTCGCCACTTCCAGGAACATTCCGATTCGAATGTTGGTGTAGCCCTCGCGGACATACGCGGCAGCCGCACCGGACGAGGTCGCTATCACCGAAATCAGTGAAGCGCCGATCGCATACCTGATGTCCACCCCGAACACCAGGGTGAGCATGGGCACGATGATCATGCCACCGCCGAGCCCCGTGAGTGCTCCAAGCATGCCAGCCGCGAATGAGCCAATCGCGACCAGCCCCGTCATGGCAAGAACACTCATGGAGGACACAATGTCATGGAACGCGTAGCTTAGTTGATCGGGACTCCCGCCGCCACCCGCCGCAACAGGCCGCCGCAACAGCGGGCGGCACCAGGGCGTATCTGTCCTGGCGGGGCACCGCCTACGCTCAAGCCGCCATCAAGTCGTACCATCCCAGCTCCAACGAACATTCCGGTTCCACTTTCTCTCAGGCTGCGCGCTCTTGTTGCCGGCGCCGTGATGTTACCCGCGCTGATGCGCGCCCAGCAGCCGGCCGACTCTCTTCGCACCGTAACACTGCCCGAAGCGTTGGCGATGGCCGCGCGTGTGAATCCGGCGCTCGCGGCGGGCAAGGCAGCGGTCACGACCGCGCGAGCAAACCGCCGCGTGGTTACCGGCGAATACCTCCCATCGCTCGGCGTCGCCTCCAGCGCCGGCCGTGGAACGACCGTTCAAGGAGGAAGTAGCGTCACCAACGGGATTCCGGTTTCGTCTTCCGTCCGCCCTCTGGACGACACCTACGGCTCCGGGATTTCAGCCGCAGTCCCGGTCTTCACGGGCGGGCGGCGGGGTGCAGAGCGCCGGAGCGCCGATGCGCAACAGGTCGCCGCGGATGCCGGTCTCACCGCGAGCGAATTCGACGTTCTGCTCGCGACCAAGCAGGCTTACTTCGACGTGCTGCGGGCGAGCGAGCTCGTCGATGTCGCCACGGCACAGGTTGCACAGGCACAGCTGGCAATGCGGGATGCGGACAGTCGCCTGCGCGCCGGAACGACCACACGCTCCGACGTACTCCGTGCGCGGGTCGCACTCGCCACGGCGCGGGACGCACTTGCAACGGCTGGATCGCAGAAGACAGCGAGCCAGTTCGCGCTGGCCCGCACGATCGGGAGCGACGTGCCCGTAGATGCCGCACCGGTGCCGGACGACGATTCGCTTCAACTTCCGGTCTCTCGCGATTCGCTGGTGAGGAACGCAGTGAGCGCAGCGCCGGTGGCGCGTGCCGCGACAGCCGCGGCGCAATCGGCGGACGCGGCGATTACCGCAGCGCGGGCACAGTATCTCCCCACCGTTCTTGCGAGCGGCGGTTACGGATGGCTGGAACAGCGCTCGGTGAATCCGCGCCCGATTGGTGGATGGACGTTACAGATGGGGATTTCCTACCCGCTGTTCAACGGATTCCAGCGGGGCGCGTCCGTGACTCGTGCAGAGGCGGATGCGGTAGCAGCGCACTCGGCCGCCGTCGATACCGAGCGCGGTGTGCGCGCCGACGCGGTGAAGTCGTATGACGACGCGACGGTGGCGGCGCAGAGAATCGGATTCGCGCGCGAGGCAGTCGATGCTGCGCGCGAAGATCTACGCGTGCAGGAGCTGCGGTACAGAGCCGGCGCGTCCACCTTTCTCGATGAGGTAACGTCGCAACTCAATCTCGCGCAGGCAGAAACTTCGCTCGTGCAGGCACGCTACGATTACCAGATCGCGCGAGCCAGACTCGAGCGCGTGCTTGGCCGGGAGCTCAGATAGATGTGGATCGTCAAGCTGGCACTCCGGAGGCCGTACACCTTCGTCGTGGTCTCGATACTGATCGCGCTGTTCGGAGTCGTCTCGGCGCTCAGGATGCCGACCGACATCTTTCCCGCCATCAACATTCCGCTCGTGACGGTGGTGTGGCAGTACGGTGGCATGCCGCCGGAAGAGATGGAGCGCCGAGTCGTCTCGACCGCGGAACGCTACTACAGCGCGACCGTCGGAAGCATCGAGCACATCGAATCGCAATCGATCAACGGCGTTGGCGTCATCAAGGTCTATTTCCAGCCCGGCACCGACATACCAACAGCACTCGCGGAGATCACCTCCGCGTCACAGACCGCGGTCAAGAACCTCCCGCCGGGAATTCAGCCGCCGATCATCCTTCGCTTCAACGCGACGGACGTGCCAGTACTGCAGATCGGCGTCGACAGCAAGACTCTGTCGGAGACGCAGTTGTATGATCTCGCGACCAACACGATGCGGCTCAAGCTTGCCACCGTGCAGGGTGCATCGCTTCCCTTGCCGTACGGGGGCAAGGCACGCCAGGTAATGGTCGACCTGGATCCGGCGGCGATGTACGCAAAAGGCGTCTCACCATCGGATGTCAGCGACGCAATCAACGTACAGAATCTCGTACTGCCTTCCGGAACGGCGAAGTTCGGAAGTCGTGAGTATTACATACGACTGAACTCCACTCCTGATGTCGCGGCGATGCTCAACGACATGCCGATCAAGACCGTTAACGGGACCACGGTCTACATCAAGGATGTGGCGCAGGTTCGCGACGGCTATGCAGTGCAGACGAATCTCGTGCGGGAGAACGGACATCGCGGCGTCTATCAGAGCGTCGTAAAGAATGGCAACGCGTCGACGCTGGACGTCGTCGCGCGCATCAAGGCTGCGCTGCCGGCCGTCAAGGCTGCGCTTCCCGCGGGTGTATCGCTCAACCTCATGCTGGATGAGTCGCTGTACGTGCGCGCTTCGTTGCACGGGGTGCTTCGCGAAGCGATCATAGCCGGACTGCTGACGGCGGCGATGATACTGCTTTTTCTCGGCAGTTGGCGCAGCACGCTCGTGGTGGCGACGTCGATCCCGCTGTCCATCCTCGTCTCGATGATATGCCTCGCCGCGCTCGGTCAGAGTCTCAACGTCATGAC
>DATNCZ010000150.1:0-4697 GCA_035553335.1 Gemmatimonadaceae bacterium | reverse complement strand
CCAGTCGGACGAGGTCAGAAAGAATCCAGGCGCGCCGTAGCAGTCGAATGCGTCGCTGTCGGTGCTCTCGTTGTGTGCAACTCCGGGGAACATGAGCGTGACGTTGCGCGTCATGTCAGCCGGCATGCGCGACATCCAGCGTGCGAGTGACGGAGCGGCGTCGATGAACCCGTTCGTCTGAACGCTGTCGATCTCGCCCGTGCCGTTGTCCTGATTGAAGAGCGCCTGCAGCCCTTTCAGCACTTCCGGATGATCGGCGGCAAACGCGGATGAGCCGATCTCGCCCTCCTCTTCACCGCTCCAGTGACCCACCAGTATCGTGCGCTTTGGATGCGGGTACGCTGTCTTGAGAATGCGCATCGCCTCGAGCATCGTGATGGTGCCGGTACCGTTGTCGGTTCCGCCACTACCCGAGTCCCAGGAATCGAGGTGCGCCGAGAGCATGACGTATTCGCCTGGCTTCTCGCTGCCCTTGATCTCCGCGATCGTGTTGAACACCGGCGACTCGGTTGGTGCGAGCTTGGCGTCGGCTATTGCACGGACACGCGGACTCTGTCCGTTCGAAGCGAGTCGAGCGAGCAGCGAGTAGTCCTCGCACGACACGTCGAACGACGGAACGTCAGCGGCGCGCGACGATTGAATCTTGTCGACACCCCAGCCGCGCGACCAGCCGTTCGAGAGGACGCCGGCAACACCAGCGCGCGCGAGCAACGCTGGAAGTGCGCGACCATCGACGTGCGCCGCGGTGAATCGTGCACGCCATTCAGTGGCCGCACTGTCACGCTGAAACACCGCATGCTGATAGGTTGCCGAATCGGCCCAGGCGCGGATGTCGGCGTCGGGACGACACGTTACCTGCGGTTCGCTGATCAGCACCAGCTTGCCCTTGATCGTGCCAAGCCAGCGTGCGAAGCCTGCACTGTCGGTGATCTGGCTCGCGGTCGGAATGATGACGACGTCGGCAGTCACTCCAGCGGCGGGGGTAGCTGCGCTCCATGCGTGCATCGTTGCTTCGAGGACCCGATATCGTGGTGACACCAGCTCGAGTGTGCCCTTGCCGCGTGTCCAGTCGCGCCAGGTGCCGTACTTTTCGTTCCGTGCGTCGATGCCCCAGGACTTGTAGGTCTTGAGCAACCAGTCGTTGGCTGCGCGGTTCGCCGCCGAGCCTGTGAGCCGGGGGCCGATGGAGTCCATGAGCGGTTGTGCGAGGCGCTCGAGCTGGGAGTGGTGCATCCCTTCGTCGTAGATCTTCTGGACGACGGGATCGCCCGAGGGATTATCCTGCGCGCGGGCGGGAGCCGCACCTATGAGAGTAGCCGCGACGGCGGCGACGGTTGCAACGATGAGGTGTGATCGCATGGACCAATGGTACTTCCCCGAACGCGGTGATCGCCAGTCCGGTCGACCCATCCGTCCGTCGCGTCCATAGTTGGTCTCGTTCATCGGTAGCCGCGAACCAGGATGCGGGGACCTCACGGTTTTCTTCGCGCCTTCACATCGCTCGCCGTGATCTTTTTGCTGTTGTTTCCCCACGATGATCGTTCGTGATTGATGATGTCTGCGATCTGTGTGTCGTTCAACAGACCGCTGAATGGCGGCATCGCGCCGGGATAAACCGTACCGCCGATGTTCTGCCCCTGCAGTCCGTGCAACACCACGTCGATCTGCTTGTCCGGATCGGCGTCGAGCACGACGAGATTACCCTTGAGCGGCGGGTATGCACCCGGTATCCCCATGCCGGTAGTCTGATGGCACGCGGAGCACGTGGTTGCGAAAGCCGCTGCGCCTCGCGCTGGATCGTAACTGTACGGGCCGGACGGCTCCGGCGGCGCCGCGCTCGCGACGGCCGTCGTTGTGTCGAGTGCCGGCGTCGCGGCGACTGGAGCCGCGACTCTGGACGAGCCTACCGGGCGAACTTCGATGACGCCGAGTGCACCGACCATCAAGTGCGCCATGTCGTGATCGACGAAGGCGTACTTGCCAGGCTTGGGAATCACCACATCGAACACGGCACCGGCACCGGGCCCGACGGTGTACGTGGAGACGCCGCTCAACGCATGTGACGCATCCCCATCGGGATAGACCTTGTCGAACATGGAACCGATGACGTGGAACGAAGTCCACAGGTTCGGGCCGCCGTCGATAAGGTAGATGCGAATGCGATCGCCAGCGATCGCGACGAGTGGACGGTCACGATACTGGAATGCGACGCCGTTGAAGACCACTTCGTCGGGGCGCTCGGCCAGCATCCGGTCGTAGTTCGCGGTCATGAGGTGTCCGGATGCCTGTTGCGTGTACCACTCGCTCTGCAGGATCACGAAACTCTCGTTCGCAGGTGGGAGTGGGGTCGCCGGATCCACGATCAGTGCACCGTACATTCCGTTCCCGACATGCAACAGAATCGGCTGCGTCTCGCAGTGGTAGATGAACGCCCCAGCCACGTTCGCAACAAATGAAAACTTGAGCGACTTGTTCGGCTCGATGTCGATGTAATTGAGATTCGGTTCTGTCTCGGCGGCATGAAAGTCGATGGAATGCTTCATGTTGCCGTGATTGGTGAGCGTCACGTTTACCGTCTGTCCCTGGCGCACGTGAATGATCGGACCCGGGACGGTGCCGTTGTAGGTCCACGCCTGGTACTCGACGCCGTTCGCGATGGTAACCGATTCATCCGTGACGACAAGGTGCAGATCGACGCTGTTGCCGGTACCGAGAAGCGGCGGCAGGTGTGCGTCGCGAGCCTTCGCAATCGGTTCCTGCGAGGCGAGCGAGAGAGGCGACACCGCGGCAGCTGCTGCGCCAGGCGATGGCGATCTCACGTTGAATGCGCTGTGCAGGCCGCCGATCAGCATAACGAGCAGAGCCAGGACGCCGAGCATGGCAAAGATCTGAATGCGCCATGGAAGACGCTCGGGTTCGGATGCGAGCGCATCCGCCGTTCCCCACTCGGCGAACCGGCGCCAGCGCGGCCAGCGATTCTCGATGTGATAGTCCAGACTGTAAGGGCTGCGTCCGCCGCGGCTGTTGATGGCGATGAGCGCGACGAAGATCAGCACGTAACTGATCGCAGTGCCCATGTTCGTCGCACCGACCGTATATGGTCCGCCGAATCCTTCAGCGGTGCTCCAGATCAGTAAGCTGAACAGGCCGCCCACGATGTAGAGGATCTTGCGCGCGAAGCCCGTGAGCAACGCCACGGCGATCGCGGTTTCGATGATGCGCGTGAGCCACGTGAAGAGGAGGGCGTGCGGCGTCACCAGCGCGATCCACATCGAGAACCAGCCGGCCAGCCAGGCGGGCTGCCCCTGTGCGGCGTTGTGCAGATAGCCTACATAATGAACCGCGAATTCCGGCGACCACGTCAGCGCCGCACCAACCGCCCATACGACGCCGAAGGCTACACGCAGCCCTGCGGCTGCAACAGCCGGCCAGGTCCTGTGCGTGTGTACGTCAAGTTGCGTTTGTGACATCTGTCACACACTCCGTGGTACTCGGGCCGCCAACAGGGTCGCCGGTGGCGGTAACCGATGGGGGCGGTTGTATGTCATTAAAGTACAGATAATCCTCCAGCTTCGTTGCAGACGGAGCGGTTGGCGCCTTCCGCGCACCGAAGCCCGCTCGGCAGCCCTTCGTATTGACCCGCACTCCCGGCGCGTCCATAATTGGCCTCGTTCATCACCAACGAGGAAGCAAGGCATGAGTGCAACACGAATGGCGATCGGCGCCCTGGCGGCTCTGCTCGTCACGGTACCGGCAGGCGCACAGCAGCGGGGACGGGGACGTCCCGGCAACTCGACGACGGATACAGCGACGTCGGACACGACAATTACCCAGACCACGCCTCGTGGCGTAGTCCAATCCGCGCAGACGATTACGCGGACCACGACCGC
The DNA here is from genome assembly GCA_035553335.1 of Gemmatimonadaceae bacterium. GTDB lineage: Bacteria > Gemmatimonadota > Gemmatimonadetes > Gemmatimonadales > Gemmatimonadaceae > Fen-1247. The sequence goes on along the minus strand of DATNCZ010000150.1, from coordinate 807 downwards.
GATGCCCTACAAGCCGATGCCGCCGATTGACACCACCGTTGTCACCCAGCACACGGCGACCATCGGAGGTCAGTTGATCCACTATACGGCGACCACCGGGACCTACGTGGTTCGCGACGACTCCGGCGCGCCGAAGGCCACCTTCTTCTTTGTGGCGTACACGAAGAACGGTGTGCCGGACGTCGCGCATCGTCCGATCGCTTTCGTATATAACGGCGGACCCGGCTCGGCGTCGCTGTTCACGCACATGGGGATGGGCCCGAAGAAGGTGGTATTGACGCCCGACGGGCACGGCATGCCGGCGCCGTACCGCATCACCGACAACTCGGACTCCTTTCTCGACGCGACCGATCTCGTGTTCGTGGATGCGATCTCCACCGGGTACAGCCGTCCCGCACCGGGCCAGAAGCCGGCGCAATTCTACGGTGTCGTCGAGGATGCGACATGGTTCTCCGACTTCATCTATCAGTACGTAACGCGCAACGAGCGGTGGGATTCGCCCAAGTTCCTGATTGGCGAGAGCTACGGAACCACGCGCTCCGCCGAGCTGTCGGGCGTGCTGTTGAAGCGGCACGAGATGTACCTGAATGGAATCGTGCTGCTCTCATCGGTTGCGTTCGCGCAGTGGGGCGACGACGATCGGACCGAGTTCTTCCTGCCGGGCTACGTCACCACGGCGTGGTATCACCATCTGCTGGCGCCGGATCTTCAGCAGCAATCGCTGGAGCAGATCGCGCAGCTTGGGCGCACGTTCGCGCACGGTGAATACGCGCAGGCACTCGAAAAGGGTGATGAAATCACTCCCGC
>DATNCZ010000149.1:0-8407 GCA_035553335.1 Gemmatimonadaceae bacterium | reverse complement strand
CCAGCAGGGACCATCCCATCGCGTCCGCCACGCGCGCCGCGACGTTCGAGCCACCCGAGCAGTACATGCGCGAGACAGTGATGATCGGCATACGGAAACCTCGCTGGGCTGAAGGCTTTGCTGAAGGGCTGTGCTGAAGGGCTGCGCTGAAGGCTACGCCGAAAGTCCGCCGAAATAATCCTCGCCCGGACGCCGGCGCTTCTCGTTCACCGCGCGGCCATAACGTCCCTCGTCGGACCGCGAGATCTTGCGCCTGGCCACCAGCGCCTCCAGCACCAGCTCGCACGCGGCGGCGACGACCGGAATGTCCGACCGGCTGGCCAGCCCTGCTTCCTCCACCGTGTCGATCAGCGTCGGAACGCTCTCGAAACCCTTTGCCACCGACGTCGCGGATACGTCGTCCGATACCTGAAGTGCCCCGCCGGCATCGAACCACATCACGATCTCGTCAGTGTCGACGAGACCGGCGCGCTCCCGGAACGTCGCGTCGGCAGCACGCCGGATCAGCTCCCGAGCAATCGTCGGGCCACCCACGATCTCGCCCTCGTATTCCAGCTCGATCTTGCCAGTAATGGCCGGCAGCGCCGAATACACGTCCGCAATCCTCGGCACCGCCTCCGATTCTCCAGTCTCCACCGACCGTCGCTCGGCGTTCGATATCACGTTTTCGAGAACCGTGATGGGCATGCGCTGAGACACGCCGGAGCGACGGTCTATGCGCTTGTCCGTGCGCGCCTCGAACGCGATGCGCTCGATCACTTCCTCCATGAAATCCGGAACCCGCACCCGCATCACGCCGCGGTCCGCCCACGCCTCCTGACGCGTGATCGCCATTCCGATCTCGACCGTCTCGGGATAGTGCGTCACTATCTCGCTCCCGATTCTGTCCTTGAGCGGCGTGATGATCTTGCCGCGCGCCGTGTAATCCTCGGGGTTGGCGGAGAACACCAGCAACAGATCCAGCGGCAGCCGGACCGGATAGCCTTTGATCTGAACGTCGCCTTCCTGCATGATGTTGAACAGCCCGACCTGCACCTTGCCCGAGAGATCCGGCAGCTCGTTCAGAGCGAAGATCCCGCGATTGGCGCGGGGCAGCATGCCGTAGTGGATAGTCAGCTCATCCGACAGAAGATGACCTCCACGAGCCGCCTTGATGGGGTCCACGTCTCCGATTATGTCGGCGATGGTGACGTCGGGCGTGGCAAGTTTCTCCACATAGCGGCTGTCGCGGTCCGCCCAGGCGATCGGCGTGTCGTCGCCCGCTTCCGCGATCAGTTGGCGGGCGTACTTGGAGATCGGATGGAACGGATCATCATTGACCTCGCTGCCCGCCACGATCGGAACCACCTCGTCCAGCAACGTCGTCAGCGCCCGGAGAATCCGCGACTTGGCCTGCCCGCGAAGCCCGAGAAGTATGAAGTTGTGTCGGCTCAGCACCGCGTTGGCGATCTGCGGCATTACGGTGTCCTCGTACCCGAGGACGCCATGAAACAGCTGGCCACCCTTGGCAAGCCGGTCCAGCAGATTGCTGCGCAGCTCGTCCTTTACCGTCCTGTTTACCATGCCCGGCGCGGCGTAGGGCGATCGCTTCAGGGTACCAAATGTTTGCGGAAATTGAGGCACATTACTCTCGATTCGGTTCGGCGGGTTGTCGGCGGCGTAGCGCGATTATTGCTAGTCAGGCATCCGGATAAATGTCAACCAGTCGCGAAACCCTCATATACGACGTAATTTAGCTCGGGGGTCGTGGTACTTGACACCGATTCTGGTAGACATAGATTCGACCCCGCGCCACATCCGGGCAACGCGACTGCGTGCACGGACCCGGGCGATCACCCTCTGAACCTCTCTAAGGAGATTCTCGTATGAAGCGCCTGGCCCTCGTCGCCGTCGCCCTACTCGCAGTAGCAGCTTGTGCAAAGAAGGAAGAAGCAGCCACCGACACAACCATGCCGGCAGCAGCAGCACCAGCAACAGCAACTGACACTGCAATGAAGATGATGGATAGCTCCAAAGCGATGACTGATACCGCAAAGAAGATGCTGGATTCCGGCAAGTCACTCGCCGATTCAGCGAAGAAAGCAATGAAGAAGCCGTAATCTTCACAGCTCACAAAGCAAAAGGCGCGATCACTCGATCGCGCCTTTTGCTTTTCCTGCTACAACCGCAGTCGTAGTACCGCCTTCCCAGTGCACGTCGATCGCCTGCCCGTCATCGATCTCCCGTCGCACCATGCCGATTCCAATCGCACCGTCACGGTCGCTCCTCGCAGTGCTGCGAACGTCGCCGATGCCACGATGCTCCGCGTCCTGCAGCACGGCTCCGCGCGGCGGTATCACGCCATTCGAAAATCTGAGCCTGCGAAGACTCCGATTCACGTGCCCGCGAAAGTGAATGCGCGCCACGGTCTCCTGGCCTATGTAACATCCCTTCGTGTATGACACCGCGTGCATGTCGTCGAGATTCGCCTCCTGCGGAAGCGTGTTCTCGTCCATGTCCACTCCCCATTCCGGGAAGCCGCTCTCCACTCGCAAGGTATCCATCACTTCGACACTCGCGTCGACGGCACCCGCATCTCGCAACGCGGCCCGTACACGCTCGAGCGCATCGCGCGCCACGATCGCGGAATAGACACGCTCACTGGCGGTGCCGATCGGCGGAAGATGAACGACGATCACTGGCGCACCACCGATCGTTGCAGAGATGAAGGAGAAGTGCGGCAACGCCGACAGCTCCTCGGCGTTCACGCTTCCGTTCGAAGCCCGCACGATCGACTCGGCGCTGTGATCGCCAACGAGCGTGATGTCGCCTGTTATGTCCGTGACATCGGTGAGCGTGGCAAATCGCGGATTCACGAACTTGGCGAACATCGCGCGTAACCCCGGAGCGGATGCAGGGGACGCATGCACCTGAATCCTGTCGTCCAGCATCAGCAGTATCATGTCCGCGACGATCTTGCCCTTCGCGGTGAGCGCCGCCGCGTATTGTCCGTGACCGGCTTTCAGCGCGGCAACGTCGTTCGTGACGAGACCGTTGAGAGTTGCAACCGCGTGAGTTCCGGAGATCTCGATTCGAGCGCGGTCGGACCTGTCAATCAGCAGCGTAGGAGGCATCCAGTAAATCTATAGGATGCACGGCGCGCGCCCGCATGTCGGACCGAAGCAGTCCCGCTCCGATCTGCATCAGACAACCGGGATTCCCGGTGGCAACGAGCGCAGCATGAGATGCGCCGATGCGATCCAGTTTCCGTTCCAGCACGGCGTCCGACGTCTCCGGCTCGATCAGGTTGTAGATTCCAGCACTGCCGCAACACTGATCCGACTCGTCCAGCGGTACCAGCTGCACGCCCGGAATCGCCTCAAGCACCGCGATCGGAGCGGTCGTCACGCGCTGCGCATGCTGCAGATGACACGGCGCATCGTACGCGACGGTGAAGGGAATTATTCCGCCCGGGCGCGGGCCAGCCGCGGCCAGCAGCTCGCTCACGTCCCGCACGCGAGACGATATTTCGCGCGCGCGATCGGCCCATTCGGGATCCCCGCTCAACAGATGCGCGTATTCCTTCATCATCGCGCCACAACCTGCTGCGTTCGCCACCACGTATTGCGCACCGGAACGCTCGAACGCGACGATGTTGCGTCGTGCAAGTCTGCGCGCCGCATCCAGATCGCCGGCATGCGCGTGCAGCGCCCCGCAACAGCCCTGTCCCGGCGCGGCGGTCATGCGATAATCATTCCGCGTCAGCACTCTCTCGGTCGCACGATTCGTCGCGGTGAACAGTCCCTCCATCACACAGCCCAGCAGCAGCGCGGCGCTGCCGTTCGTCCCATCGCCCTCCGCGCGATACTTCCCTCGCTCGAGTGGAAATTCGGTTGACGCGAGCATCGCCATCGCGAAGCCCATTCTTCCGGGCAGCTTCATCAACAGTGTTGGAATCGGCGTCGCGGCGAGGAGCCGCGCAAACGCCATCGCGGCGCGCATCAACGGCCGGTGCGCAAATACACGGAGGAGGGCGCGCGAAGCGGCCGTCGGTGCCTGCCCACCCCGCAGCGTCGCACGCGTGGCTTCCAGCAGATGTCCGTACGGCACACCCGACGGGCACGCTGTCTCGCACGCGCGACAGCCGAGACAGCGATCGATGTGCCCCCGTAGATCGGGATCACGCGGCGCCAGCTTCCCGTCTAGCAGCGCACGCATCAGGACGATCCGGCCGCGCGGCGAGTCGTTCTCATCCTCCAGCGCCAGATACGTCGGACACGCCTGCAGACAGAACCCGCAGTGCACACACGCGTCGAGTCCCGCCTGTTCCTGCGCGAGCGGCGTGTCGGCGCATGGCGGCCTGGTCACGTCCGTCATGACCTGGCTTCCATGATTCCAGGATTCAGCACGTGATGCGGATCGAAGCGCTGCGTGAGCGCAGCGGAAAGCCGGTCGTGAACGATCTCCGGCCTGCGGTAACCGTGCGACTGCGGGAGCTGGCGGCGCATGTGTGAGACCGAATCCATTCGCATCGACCGCGACCGCACGCGCAGCGTAACTTCCGTGATGACGCCCAGCGTTCCCCACGCACCGGTCATGAGTCGCGTGAGATCGAAGCCGGCGACGTTCTTCACCACTCGCCCGCCTGCGCGTATCACATCTCCCGTTCCGAGCACCACCGTCATGCCCAGCACCTGATCTCGCGGCGTTCCGAAAAATGCCGCCGCAGGTCCGTACGAACATGTCGCAACCGTCGCACCAATCGTGACGTCGGTGCCTCCTTCCGGATCCAGCGCGATCCACTGGTCATGTGCGCCGAGCACCTCGTCCAGCTCGCGTAGCGTAGTTCCCGCTCGCACAGTTATCGTGAGATCGTCCGGCACGTATGCAACGATTCCGCGATCGTCGGAGAGCACGAGCTGCGTACGCGCCGCGACGGGTGATCCGGCGTCGAGCCACGTTCCGCGACCGACGATGCGAAGCGCGCTGCGATCGGCTATCGCATCGAGCACCGCGGCCGAGATCTCCGCGTCACCGCGCATCCGACGCGACCTCGGATACGGTCTCACCAGCGCGTACCGCCGGTGCTCCATGCCACTCGCGACATGAATGCACCGGAACCACCTTCCCTGGATTCGACCGTCGCGCCGGATCGAATGCAGTCCGCAGATCGCACATCGCCGCGAGCGTCGGCTCGTCGAACAGCAACGGCATGTAGCGTAGCTTGTCCAGTCCCACGCCGTGCTCGCCGGTGATGCTCCCACCCGCTGCGATGCACGCCTGCATCATCGCCGCCATCGCCTCGTGCACGCGCCGTGCCTGATCCGGGTCGCCAGCGTCGTAGGAGATGTTCGGATGCAGGTTGCCGTCACCCGCGTGAAATACGTTGCACACCGTCACTCCGTGCGAGTCGGCGATCGCGTGTATCTGCGCCAGTACCTCCGCCAGACGCGTGCGCGGAATCACCGCGTCCTGGACCGCCAGATTCGGCGCGAGACGCCCCATCGCGCCGAACGCTTTCTTACGGCCCTGCCACAATCGCGCCCGCTCGGTCTCGTTCGTCGCGACACGCACTGAGCGCGCGCCACATTCCATGCACAGCTTGCGCACGAGTTCCATGTCCGCATCCGTGCTCTCGACGGTTCCGTCCACTTCGATCAATAGAACCGCAGCCGCGTCGATGGGATAGCCGGCGGCGAATATCGACTGCTCGACCACGCGGATCACACCGCTGTCCATGAACTCGAGAGCCGCCGGAACCACGCCCGATGCAATGATCGCCGACGTCGCGTGCGATGCATCCGCAACGTCCATGAAATCCGCCAGCGCCGTTCGTACGGCCGCGGGCTTCCGCGTAAGTCGCACGGTGATGTCCAGCGCAACGCCGAAGCATCCCTCCGATCCCACGAATGCGCCAAGTAGATCGTAGCCTGCCATCCCGCCGTCGCGGTCGCCCAGCTCGACGATCTCCCCATCGGGAAGCAGAACGGTAGCAGCGAGAACGTGATTCAGCGTCACACCATACTTGAGGCAGTGCGGACCACCGGAGTTCTCGGCGATGTTTCCGCCGATGGTGCACGCGGCCTCGCTGGATGGATCGGGTGCGTAGAACACACCGTGAGGCGCAAGCCGCTTGTTCAGCGCCGCATTCACGACGCCTGGCTCGACCGTGGCGCGCATACGCGCGATGTCCATGTCGAGCACGGCCTTGAGCCGATGCAGACCCAGGAGCACCACGTCGTCAGCCAGTGCACCGCCGGACAGACCCGTTCCTGCACCACGCGGAACGAACTGCACCTCGGACTCGGCAAGCAACCTTACCACTTCCACAACCTCGTCGCGCGATCCAGGAAGCACCGCGAGGTTGGGACGCTTGTGATAACCCGGCAGTCCGTCCGATTCGTATGCAAGCAGTTCCGCGTCGCGTACCAGGACGAATCGATCACCCACGACGGCGCGCAACCTGTCGACGAGCCCGGGCACGAGTTGGGTCGTCATGCAACGCTTGCGCGGTGTTCCGATGGAATGACGATCTTGAGCGCGTCTTTCGACAGGCGGTACTGCAACGGCATGCCGAGTGCGACTATCTCGCCATCGACCGCTACGTGATGCCGCCTTCCGCCCATCTTGATCGTGCACGAATCCACCATGAAGCTGTCCAGCTCCGGCGTGCGCGCCACCCTGTCCAGTCCGCGCGTCGCCGCGTCGAGCGCCACTGCGAGCAATCGCGCAGCCCGACGTTCCCGCACGACGATCACATGAAGGCACTGCCGCCCGCCGGCAATCCGATTCCCCAGCGTCGGGGAGCGCGTCTCACGCTCACCCACGCCGATGAAGACAATCGGCGTGCTGTAACTGCGCCGCTCGCCGTTTACGTCCAGCTCGAGCGAGACCGGACGCATCGAGATGAATATGCGCACCGCTGCAAGCAGGCTGGCGATACGATACCCGACATATTTCGCCGCGTGATTGCGAAAGCGAACATAAGCGACGTACGCGCCCACCGAGCTGGTGTTGAGAAAGAGACGGTCGTCCGCGTACGCAACGTCGGCGCGCCCGACCTGACCGTTGATGGCAATCGTCGCTGCCTCTCGCTCATCGACCGGAATTCCGTGATCTCGCGCGAAATGGTTCAGCGTCCCGCCAGGCAGTACCGCGAGCGCAGTCTCCGTTCCGCATGACACACGGGCTGCCGTTCCAACGCTCCCGTCGCCGCCAGCGACGACGATTCGCGCCGGCTTGGAGGTGATCGCGCTGCGAATGCTGCTCTCCAGTTCGTCCGGTCGAACGGCGTGAATCTCGAAGCCGCCGGTTTCTTCCAGCGCACGCTTCGCCGCGGAAGCGGTGCCGGCAGCATCGTTGACGAACGCGGGGATCACAATGGGTAAAATAAAGCGAGGGCCCCATCCACGGGCCCTCGTTGCACTTTCACACCTGTCCGGATCGCTATGCAGCGCCCCAGAATCCCGACAGCGCTCCACCATCCGGAGACTGGCGCAGCTTCTCGAATGCCCGCTCGCGAATCTGACGAATTCGCTCCCGCGTCACGCCAAGCAGCGACCCGATCTTCTCGAGCGTCATCGCTTCGGAATCCTGACCAAGCCCGTAATACAGGTAGAGAATCTTCCTCTCGCGCGGCGTGAGATACTTCTTGAAAGCCCTGTCGATCGACTCCCGCATGAGCTTGAAGTCGGTCACCTCTTCGATCTCGCCGCCGTCCACTCCCGCAAAGCGCTCACCCAGCGTCGATGCCTCACGATCGCTGCGGTCGATTGGTGCGTCCAGCGAGATTTCCGTCGCCGACATCTGGCGCGACGCACGAACGGTGTCCGGCGTCTCCTCCAGCAGCCTGCCAAGCTCGTTGTCTGTCGGATCGCGCTTCAGAACCTGAGCGAGCACCGTCTCGGCGCGCGACAGCTTGATGAGCTGTGAATTCTGATTGAGTGGGATTCTCACCGATCGCGTCTGCTCGGCCAATGCCTTGAGCACCGCTTGCCGGACCCACCATACGGCGTAGGAGATGAACTTGACGCCCTGGTCCGGATCGAACTTCCTGACTGCCTTCAGCAACCCTTCGTTTCCGATTGCTACGAGCTCGCTGAGATCGAGTCCGTGTCCCTGATATTTCTTGACGTAGGAGATGACGAATCGAAGGTTCGCTGTCACCAGTCTTTCTGCCGCCCGCTCGTCGCCACCCTGCGCTCGTCGGGCCAGTCTTCGTTCTTCCTCGACGTCCGTGATCAGAGGAAGTTTCTGGATGTCGTGCAGGTACTGGTCGAAGGCTGTGGAGGGAGAAGAACGAGCAAATCCCTTTGGCCTGCTCTCGACGACCGCTGCCGGCATAGACGCTCCAATGATGGGCTGAAGCAGTCAGACTAATGCGCGCTTGCAGTTTGGTCAACAGCCATATTTCGTGCCAAAGGAATGT
>DATNCZ010000148.1:0-2454 GCA_035553335.1 Gemmatimonadaceae bacterium | reverse complement strand
GGGCGACGGCAGGATCGACGCTGGCTGCTCGGCGGCCGGGGAGCAGGCCGGCGAGTGCTGCAGCAATTGCCAGGACGCAGGCCGCGCCCGTCATGATCCTCGGGTTGGAGGGCGCGACGCCATACAGCTGGGAGTCGATCGCACGGTTTGCCGCGAATGCGAGTGGAATTCCGATCGCGAGTCCGGCGCCCGCGATCGTGAGCGACTGTCTCATTGCGATCCAGAGCGCGTCTCGCGGCGTGGCGCCAAGCGCCATTCGCACGCCGATCTCCGTCGTCCTCGCGGCAACGTTCTGTGCGATGACGCCGTAGACGCCGAGCGCACACAGGCTGAGAGCGATGAGACCAAAGAACGACGCGAGCCCCGCCGCGAATCGCTCACGGGCCAAGGCATCGTCGAGAAGTTGGCCGACGGATGTGAGTTGCCGGATATCCACCCCTGGAGCGATGCGACCCAGCATATGACGTACCGATGTCGCGAGACTCACCGGATCGATCTCGGTCCGGACGGACAGGACAACGCTCGGGATGACGTCCACCGGCCGCTCCTGATACAACGGCATGTACCAGACTGCCGCCGGCGCAGCGCGCAGATTGTCGTATTGGGCATCGCGGGCCACACCAATGATCCGTGCGGAGTGACGATCATCTCCAATCCCGGTCAGCGAGCGTCCGATCGGATCTTTCCCGCTGAAGTAATGATCCGCGAACGCCTGACTGATGATCACGACCGGTTCACTACCGACTACGTCGTGATCGTCGAACTCGCGGCCGGCCACAAGACCGATTCCGGTCGACGTGAAAAAGTGCGGCGAGACGGCATTGAAGCGCGGAGATCGTTCGTTCGGAACCGGCACATATCCCGGAACCTCCTCAGGCCTGATTGCCAGAAGATCGTTGATCACAGGAGCCGAATTAGAGATTGACGCCGCGTCGACACCCGGGAGCCGCTGAACGGCGTCGAGTATCGTCTTCGCTCCATCCGGCAGATTCTTCGACAGGCTGCTGTACCGCAGATCCAGGCGCGCAAGCAGGAGCTGCCGGGTGTGGTATCCGCCGTCCCCGCGCTCGAGATTGCGCAACGTCGCGACGAACAATGCGGCAGTCGAGGCGAGAACCAGCGCCATGGTGACTTGCAACGTGGCAAGGACACGCTCCGGCGACCACCGATGGCCGTGTCTTGCCGCTCTTTGGGATCCGCTGAGAACAGTCTGGAGCTCCAGGTTTGTCGCGCGCCTCGCCGGCCACACGCCGACGACGAGCGTACAACCGATGAGCGCCAGCACCGTGAAAGAAAGGATCGCGGGCGTGACGCGCCACGCGATGACATCTCCGAGCTGCAGCGCGTTCGATGGCAATTCGTGCAGCAACGCGACCGTGCCGATCCAGGCGAGCACCAGTCCCAGTCCAACGCCGAGGCCCGCGAGCTCCAGCGTCTCCGTCATGAACTGGCGCAGCATGCGCGCCCGGGTCGCGCCGAGCGACAGCCGCACGGCGACTTCACGTTGGCGTGCGGCGGCACGCGCAAGCAGCAAGGTGCTCGTATTTGCGCAAGCGATGACCAGCAGGATGAGCACTCCCGCCATCATTGCGAGAATTACAGGTCGGTACTGTCCGCGGAAATCCACATTCCAGGTGATTCCATGGCTCGCGTCAAGGAGCTGAATGTGTGCGGTCGTATCGGACTCGTCTTCCCAGAAGCCAAAGGCGCTGGTCGGCGCATTGTCTGGAATGGCCCGCGGCGGATGCGGCGCTGCCCGCGTCGAATACGGAATGGGCGATTCGACGCAGCACTGGCGGTAGACGACACTGAGGCGCCTGGAAAGCGCCGAATCGTTCGCCCCGTACGGCAGCCGAGCGATCAGCGCGACGTCACGCAATGTGCGATCGTCACCGATGAAGGGACCCGTACTGAACGGCACCGCCATCGTGAACTGATGCGCAAAGAAGGCATCATGGTACGACTTCGGCATGACGCCGATGACCATATACTCCTGATCGCCGATCAGCAGTGGCTTCCCGATCGCATCCCGGCGGCCGCCGAGGTGTTGACGCCAGTACGCTTCGGAAACGACGACGACGTGTGAGCTCGTCGCGTCGTCATTTCGCGATACCGTGCGGCCAAGCAGCGGCGGTGCGCCGAGCAAGTCGAAGTAGCCACCAGTCACCGATTCGACCCAAAGATCCGTCGTGTCGGTTCCGGTCGCCACGATTGCCGGGTCGAAGCGGTACGCTTCGATACGCGGCAAGCCCGGCGTGCGCATGAGTGTTTGATAATCGGAGTAGTACAGCTCTGCCTTGTAGCCGTCGTTCATTGGGCGTAGGGTCACCAGCTGCTCCGGATGCGGCAGTGCTAGCGGCCGAAGCAGCAGCGCGTCGAGCAATCCGAAAATCGCGGTGTTCGCTCCGATGACCACGCCAAGCGACAGCACGATCACCGCCGTCATCCCCGGTG
>DATNCZ010000147.1:0-7877 GCA_035553335.1 Gemmatimonadaceae bacterium | reverse complement strand
CCGAAGCGTTGACAACCATGCTGCCGGCGTGAACTTTCGATGTTCTCCCGAGAGAGCAGGTCCGGCGTTTCAACAACGAGGACAACAGCTTGGCGGCTGAGCATTGTTGGAAGCGTGCTCGTTGCGTGGCGCAGAAGCTGCCGAGTCACTTGGTTCTCCCTCACTTGATTTGAGGAATATGGAAGCCCTGATCCGGGATCTCCGCCACGCTGTCCGTTCGCTACGGCGCACGCTCGGCTTCGCGACCACGGCCGTGCTTATTCTCGGCCTCGGCATAGGGATGGCTACGGCCGTCTTCACTGTCTACCACTCGGTGCTGCTGCGCCGCCTCCCGATGAGCGATCAGAACCGGCTGGTAGTGCTCTGGGGAACTGGACGTGGCAGCATCGAGCAACTGCCGCTCCCGTATCCGTCATACGTGGAGTTGCGCGACGGGAGCCGCACGTTGAGAGCTGTGGCCGGATACGACTACGAAACCGGCTCCGCCTTGCCAATGCACTATGGTGGCACAACGCTTTCGATCCACCCGCGTCTGGTCACCGGCAACTTCTTTCAGACGTTAGGGACGCAACCGTTTCTCGGACGGCTGCTGCGGCCTGGTGACGACGTGCCGGGCGCTGCGTCGGTGCTGGTGCTCAGTTACGCGACCTGGCAGCGCGCCTTCCGAGGTGACCGGAACGTGATCGGGCGACGGCTCATCTTTTCCGGCGAAAGCGTCGGTCCCACAATTGTTGGAGTGGCCGCACCCGGGCTGGACTTCCCCGCCGGCACGGACGCCTGGTTGCCGCTCCTCCCGTTCGAGCCACTTGCTGCATCGGACAGCGCTGGTGTCGGCGTCGAAGTGGTGGGACGGCTTGCGCCGGAAGCGACAGGCGCGCAGGCGCGTTCGGAATTCCTGGGAGTCCTACACCGGAGTCGCGCGGGTCGGCAGGACGTAATGCGACAATTCGGAGCGGCGGTCCACCCGCTTCCGGAACTCCTCTTGGGCGACGTGCGGCCAGCACTCGTCGCACTGGCTGCGTCGGTGGCGCTACTACTGATCATAGCCTGCACAAACGTCGGGAATCTCCTTCTCGTCCGCGCTGCCGGACGGAGGCAGGAGATGGCGATTCGACGTGCGCTGGGCGCTGGATACGCGCATGTGGTGCGTCAATTTCTTGCGGAGAGCGTCGTGCTTGGTTTACTGGGCGGCGTTTTGGGCCTCCTCCTCGCTACAGCCTTTGTCCGCGCGTTTCTGGCCTTCGCGCCGACCGAGATACCGCGGCTGGATACAATTCACCCAGGCGTCGGGTCGACCGTCATCGCGGTCGGTGTCACGCTCGTGAGCACTGTCCTCTTTGGTCTCACCCCTGCGCTCTGGAGTGCACGCGGCGACCTGGCATCGCCGCTCCGGGCTGGCACCCGCGGCGGCGGCTCCGGGCGTTCGGCCAGGATGGCGCGCAATGCCCTTGTTGGTTGGCAGGTGGCACTCGCTGTTGTTGTGCTGGCCGGTGCAGGGCTGGTCACACGCAGCCTCGAGCGGCTCCAGCACCTCGATTTGGGTTACCGGCCGCAAGGGATGGCGGTCGCCGATCTCGATTGGCCGTGGAGCACGTATCCTACTGCCGAGCAGTCGCGCGATCCCATGGAGCGGATCGTTGAACACGTCGAAGCGCTACCTGGTGTCATCGCCGCGACGCCAGTGCATCGGCCACCGTTCGCTGGCAGTATAGCATTCCCGGGCGTGTTCATGACCGAGGGAGAGTCCCCAACCGATCCTCGCGCGCATTCCTACATCAATGTGGAGCTGGCAGGTCCTGACTACTTTCGCACCTTCGGATTGCCGATCCTGCGCGGCCGTGCATTCACAGCAGCCGACCGGGAGGGTGCACCACTCGTCGTCATCGTGAGCGAGGCGACCGCGCATCTTTACTGGCCAGGCGAGAATCCGATCGGAAAGCGTCTGCGCTACCCTGGGCCTACGGGGCCCAAGTTGAACGACTGGCGGACAGTTGTGGGCGTGGTGCCGGACACGCGCTACCGCACGTTCCGAGCTCCAGCGCCGACCCTATACCATCCGTACAGGCAATTCCCGGTCTTTGTGACCGGTCTCGCTGTACGGACCGTCGGTCCGCCTGACGTCATGTTGCCGGCGATCCGCCGCACCATCGCCCAGGTAGAGCCGACGGTCGGTGTTTTCCGTTTTAGCTCCATGGATGATCTCCTAAATGCATCACTTGCTCAACCGCGACTCGACACGCTGTTGCTCTCGGGCTTCGGACTCACAGCATTGCTCCTGGCTGCGATTGGGCTCTATGCCATCACCGCCACGGCGGTGCGGCAGCAGACGCATGAACTCGGCGTACGCATTGCCTTGGGCGCCACATCAAGCCGAATCCGCCGCCTAGTACTGGGTCAGGTGTTCTGGGTGATGGCCATTGGCACGGCGGTCGGCCTTGTTGCCGCGCTTGCCGCCTCAGGGCTTTTGCGGTCGATGCTCTTCGAAGTCAGTCCTACGGACCCGCTCACGCTAACGGGTGTGTGCCTGCTACTGCTCATTGTGAGCTTGGTCGCAGCTTATCTTCCCGCTCGCCGAGCCACGCTCATAGACCCGGTGCAGGCCCTGCGCCCGGAGTAGCAGCAGATGAACAACTCCTCAGCTTCTGGGCCAAGTTTATGTACCGCATGCCCTTCCGTATGTCGTTCACCACAACTTTCAATGAAAGGCCATCCTCAATGGTCGCGAGCAAAATCACTCCACGCAAACATGTGCGGATAGTTCTGCACGCAGAATACTGAATCGACAGCGAGGTGCTCCCGACCAACCGCCGCGCGAAGGTCCGAAGCGGGTGTCGCGTCGAAGCCAGGAAGCGGCTTTCCCGCTGCGTCTCTAGTCGGGAAAACGAGATCTGCGCCATACAGCAGACGGTGCGCGGGGAAGTACGCCATTACCATACGCTCGGCGTACGATCCCCCAACCGGATAGAGCTCGAATCGGTTGTCACCAGTACCCACGACGGTTCTTCCATTCACCGCGATGAACTTCGGCCCACGCGGCGCACGTTGCAGAGCATCGGGCTGCAGATGATGCGGGGCTCTGGCAACAGTAGTGAGAAATGGAATGCTGCGCGCGTTGACGTAGATCGGGATTCCGAGTGCGACGGCTTCACGGAAACCACCCAGGTGCGCCCACGGATCCGAGGTCATCACCAGCCCCTTTATTGGTGCCCCCGGCCAGCGGCGATGCACCTCATCGATGACCTCGTGCAGGTACGACGCGCTGATGTGTGCCTCGAAGATCATGACGCCGTCTGGCTGCCTGACCAGTGTCATCGCCCAGAAGTCGGGGACACGGACGATTCCGGGGCGCAGCTCCGTCGGCTGGCCGCGCGCGCCGAGGCGGAAGCGTGAAAAATTCAACTGCGACGCCGCAGCGAATTGTGCACGCGCGGAATCGGAGACGACGAAGGAATCGAGGGACGCCGACGCGCTGTCCAGCGTCGTGCTCGCGATGGTCACGTCGCGCAGCGGCTGGCCGTTTAATGAGATCTTCTTCTGCATCGGCCACCAGCCGCCCCACGGCTGGAGCTGCCAGTCGACGTAATCCGCGCGCATGGTGATGTCGCCGAACGGAGCCCAGCGGAAATTGTCCGGATACGTCCGCTCGATCTCGATCGCCACAGGCAGGTGCGTCTCGCGACTCAGATCGAGATGCATCGTGCCGTTGCGCCAGGGGAACGCAATGACATCGTACGCGACGCCGAATCTTTCACCGGACCGTTCCCAACGCAGTGCGGGCGATGCCGCTGCAAGGCGGAGCGCGCGCGCCGGCGAATCGTCGACTCGGTCGATGAGATCCTCGAACGTCCCGTGCGATGCGCCAGTCTCACGACCGTTCGCAAGAATTGCGACGACGGAATCCGTGAGAACGATGGTGCGTTCCGGGGATGTCGATCCGTCAGCGCGAAGCGGCTGCTCGGTGCGCCTCAGGCGCGACGCATTCACGTCGCGCAGTTCGGAGAAACGCGTATAGGAAGTGCGCCACGGGCCTTCGGAACGCTCTGCGTTGCCGAGCATGAATTCGTGCTGGATGCCGACAACTCTGAGCGTTCCGGTGGAGACTCGCTCGATGCGCATCGCAGTCAGCGCGTCCGCGACAAGTGCATGTGGGTCGGGCGCAGGACGGTGCGGTGTGATGAGAGCAAGCGCTACCGCGAGCATGGTGATGGGAGGCATGTCCGCAGTTTAGAACCGTGGTACGGTTAGGAGACAGTGCGCTGCCGCAAGCGGTAGTAACCACGCCGTGAGCGGCGTGAGGCGCGTCGCTCGCTGCCCTGCTATCGGTCCAGCGGGGCACCATATTTAGAAGGAGGAGTTACCGATGCCGAAGAGTCGTCATTCCACCGAACAGGCGGTATTCCGAGCGCAGTTGGTAGGACCGATGCGTGTCGTCCGCGTATGATGTGGCCCACTGGGACGGCTACGCGTCGGAGGCTTGCACGGACGAGCACCGGATTGCTCGGATTACTGATGTTCCTCTCGGCGTGTCGCCCGCCAGCGGCCACGCAAGCACCGACTCGAGCCGTCGACCAGCCCCAGTCGGTGCCTCAAGCGGGGCCTCAGTCGAAGCAGCAGTCGGCGCGCCTCCCAGAACCCGGCGTTTATGTGCTCAGGCGCGTCAGCGGCTTGCCGCTCCCCGCTGACCTCAAGCCGCCCGACTATGATCCACGGCGTGGCGGCTATTTCGAACGCGACCTCGCCGGTCGGCTGTATCTGGAGCCGGACGGCGACTACTACACGCTCATCTGCGCCGATGTGGTCGACTCGGCGGGGAGGGTGCCTAATGCGCTGGACGGAGGAGCGAACGGAGGCCGGTACTGGGCAGCGGGTGGGCGGGTCTACTTTAGCGACCTTGTTACTGATGCTCCGCCGGACAGCCTTGCTGTCCGCGTTCAGGGAGATACGATCGAGCTTGTTCGTAATCTGTACGTCCGCGACCGGACGATCTCACTGGCAGCCGCGTTCTCACGCGGTCCCCCGCTCCCGGAATCCGTCTGCCCAGCTGTCCGCGACTCGTTAGAACGGGGTGCGCACCCGAAGCCGGGCGATGTAATTCGTGGCCTGAGTCGCAGCACCCACGCATAGCAGGACCGTCACAATCACGCACGCATTCCATCAAAGCTGTTTGCGTGGTTGATGCACCCGCCATCTGGTGCGTCGCGCAAGCCATGCGAACTGAACTAAGTGTTCCTCTTCCCGCCGCGATCAAATTGCGCTTCATGGACGACTACAAGCTCTTGCTTTCTTCCGCGCCACATCTTAGGATCGCGCCAACGGTGGACAAAATGTAACGTCTAGTGACGTCTTGTCCGTCCAGGAGGTGTACCGCTGGAGCTGAGGCTCCGGCTCAAGGCACGGGCGACGAAAGACTGCGGCGCGACAGAAGGGCGTTGAAGCAGAATCCAATTTTGCTGGTGACCGAAAAGCAGATTCAATGCTTGTTGTCACTCAGTGTGCGCGCTCGACTGCGATGACCGAGGCCGGATCAGTTCAATTGCCTTTGATTTGTGACGACCTTACCTCTCCAGCGTTGCACCTCGAGGTGCACACGTAACGCGACTCTGCGCATTCCAGAGCGTCGCCGCGACCAGTGCTACCGCACCAACGCCAATCAGAACTTTTGCCGGCATCCCGTGCACGAAGACGACACCATCGACGAGCAGCACCGCACCAACGATCGCAAGCATGAGCGGTCCGTAGACTCGATGCGTTCGCGCGTCGGACCAGAATCCCCATAGTGCAATGATGAGCGCTACGCTCATGAACGGCAGGAGAATGGCGTCGCTTCTCAGGAACCCGAGGCCGAGCGCCGCGAGCACGCTCAAGATGATCGGCGCACCGGCGCAGCAGAGCGCTGCAAGTACCGCTCCGATCACACCGGCGCTATCAGCGACGCGAAGTGCACGACTCATGATCGGCTGTCGCTGCTACGCGGTGTGATCGACGGTACGGACTCGCCCCTATCGGTGTTGCAGCAGTCGCTCGTCCCCGTCTGCATGGACGGACACGGCACCGAGCCGTACGAGCAATAGACGCAGCAGTCACCTGTCTTTGGACGAAGCACCGTGCCGCAGTTTGCGCATTCGTGGAAGAAGACGCACGCGTCGGTCGGCATATCGAGTGTCTCCGCATAAGCACACTCAGGACAGGTCAGTACCGATGTAGTCTGAAACGCTGGCATCAAATAAGGATACACAGGGAATCACACTACGGCAGATAATACCGCACCGAAGTGAAACCCATGTTCTCCGTCGCTTCCGGTTGATAGCCGACACCAACCCACGCGCTTCGTACAGTGTGCGAATACTGCGCACCCCACTCGAACGTGCCCGACACGCCGCGATAGAAGCGGTACCAGAAGCCAAGATTCCCTTGATAGATCGAGCGGGTATCCGCATTGCACGGCGGATTCGCACCGCCCGGCGCGCCCGGTGAGTACGGACCCGTCGGTGCGTATTCCGCATCGCAACCAATGTTTGAAAGCAGTGGCGATCCGTAGCCCACACCCTTGCCGTTCGTGTCGATTCCTGCCGTGCGATCCGCATACTCGACTCCACCGTAGCCGTACACATCCAGCTTTGGGGTAGCATGAACCTCCAGCGTGGCGAGCGCCTGTGTAGCCTCGATTGGAACGATCGTACCATCGGGCCTCACGGTAACGTCAGGAAGCTGCGACGTCCCGTACCTGCCGATGCCGCGTCCCCACATCGCGTTCAATCCGAGGTCGAACATTTTCGTGGGCGTAATGAGTGCCGCGGCGCCAACACCGCCGGCGTATGCAGTGCTCGTCCGCGATCCTCCGCTCGTACCTCCCGGATCCACGATGCGATCGCGGAACGCCCGCCCAACGGCCTTCACTTCAAAATGGCCAAGTCGCTTCGAGTCGAACGCGATCTTGCCAATGACATCGGGCGCGGGATCGGTGGAATAGCTCGCGCTGGAGTTGAGCAGGCTTCCGCCGGCGTTTCCGATGACGACGTCCGGTGGCGCATTCCGCGCTGCGTATGTCATCTGCGGCTGTTCGACAGCAACTGCCGCCGACACAACATCGTTGAATTTCTCGGACACGCGAACTCCTGCCTGGCGCGCCCAGTTGTAGCCCACCGAGAACTGCGCATCGATCGTCGCCGGTACGTACTCCGAGCGCGGCAGCACGCCGACCTTGGCAGGCGTCATGAGACTCCACATCTGCCCGGCATCGATGCCGACTCCATTGTCGAAGAGCGCCTGAGCGAAAAACTGCCTGATCCGCGCCGTGTAACTGTTGCTCTCATTCGTATTGGACGACACACCAGCGGATAGAAAATCCGACTCCACATAACCACTGAGTGTCGTGCTGGAAATCCTGCCCTCCGCCAACAATCCCAATCGGGATTGCCGCGCCGACGCGCGAAATTCGCTCAGCTGGCCATTGGTGGTGTGGTTGAACGGAATGCCGTTGAACGAGGATCCGATGTCAGCCGTCTCGTTGCGCTGGCGCCACAGCGCGTCCATCGTGAAGAACCCTACGGGTGTGAGCGTGACGCCTTTGTAAGCGAGCGCGGCCGGACTCGCATTGGTGGCGGTTGTATCCTGCGCGTGCGCAGATATTGCGATCGTGCCGCACGCAATGACGGCAACGACAAAACGACGGATGACACAAGTGTACATGCTATATCCTTTCGGCAGAACGCGCTGCGATGAGACCTGCTGTGAGTGCGGCTCGCGATGGCATGCAGTCAATTGAGACGTACTCGTCAATGGAGTGCGCTCCGCCACCCACAGCGCCCAGGCCGTCGAGCACCGGTATTCCGAGTGCCGCACAAAAATTGCCGTCGCTCCCGCCACCAGTCGCCGCT
>DATNCZ010000146.1:0-3351 GCA_035553335.1 Gemmatimonadaceae bacterium | reverse complement strand
GCTCGAGAAGTGCCGGTTGCCCACCACCTCGAACGTGCCCACACGGTACTGCGGCCCTTCCTTCACCTGCACCTGGACCAACGCCTTCCCGTTCTGCTTGTCCACCACCAGCGTGTCCTTCTGGACCTGGAAGTCGATGAATCCGTTTTCTTGGTACAGCTTCGGGATGCGGTCGTTGATGTCCGACTGGAACTTGTCTTCGTCGAACTCGCCCTTGTGCCAGAACCAGAAGCCTTCGGGCTTCGTTTTCATGGCGTCGACCACTTCGCTCTGCTTGAGCTTCGTGCCGCCTTGGATGTCCACGCCGGAGACGGCGAGCCGCCGTCCTTCGCTCACTTTGAACGTGACGTTCGTGAAGCCGTTGGACACCGTGCTCTCTGGCTGCACGGCGGCCAGATAGTATCCCTTCGCCTCGTACATCGAGTCGATGCGTTCTACCGCGCGCGCGACTAACGACGGGTCGATCGGCTTGCCTGACAGCAGCTCGATCTTGTCGCGCAAGGCGCCCTCACCAATCACGTTCTCGCCTTCCACCGAGAAGTGCCCCAGGAGCGGGCGCTCGACCACAGTGAACACGGCGGACGCACGTCCGTTGGTGCCCACCTCACAGCCCATTTGCACCGTGCTGAACTGCCCCGTCGCATAAAGGTTGCGGATAGCACGCTGCAGAACGCGGAAGTTGAGGGTGTCGCCCTTGGTGATCCCGATGTCCGAGAGTACGGTCGACGTGGAGACGCGGCTATTGCCTCGGATGATCACGGAGTCGGGTGTGGCGCACGGGCCGGAGGCCTGCGCGGACACCCCGGTCGTCACCGTGAGGAAGGCGATCGGGAGGACCAGTCGTCGAAGCATGGCCTATAAGATACACACGAAACGGCGGAATGCCCCATTGGGACATTCCGCCGTTTCAAATACCTGGGCCCGGCGGACGGTCAGGTGGTAGTCTTGCTCAGGACCTTGAATTCGAGCTTCGACCCGTCGGCCGATACATCCACCTCGACTTCATCGCCCTTCGCAAAATCCCCGATCAGAATCTTCTCCGACAGCGGGTCCTCGACGTACTTCTGGATCGCCCTCTTGAGCGGACGCGCGCCGAAGTGTTCGTCGTACCCTTGCGTGCTCAGGAACTCGTTCGCGGGAGCCGACAGCTTGAGGGTGAGCTCCTCATCCGACAGCCGCCGCTGCACCTCGCGGAGCAAAATCCCGACGATCTGCGAGATGTGATCCTTGTTCAGCGGGTGGAACACAATCACGTCGTCCAACCGGTTCAGGAACTCCGGATTGAAGACCCGCTGGATTTCCTCTTTCACCTTCTCCTGAATGCGGTCGAAGTTCTCGCGATCGTCCGGCGCGGCGAAGCCTAACCCCTTGCTCTTCGTGATGTCGCGCGCACCGACGTTGGACGTCATGATCACGACCGTGTTCTTGAAGTCGATCACGCGACCGTAGTTGTCCGTGAGATGCCCTTCGTCCAACACCTGGAGCAGAATGTTGAACACATCCGGATGCGCCTTCTCGATTTCGTCGAGCAGCACCACGCTGTACGGCTTGCGGCGCACAGCCTTGGTGAGCGTGCCCGAGTCCTCGTAGCCGACGTAGCCCGGAGGCGCGCCAATGAGCCGGCTCACGGAGAATTTCTCCATGTACTCGCTCATGTCGACGCGAATGAGGGCCTGCGTATCGGCGAACAAGAACTTCGCCAGCGCACGCGCCAACTCGGTTTTCCCGACGCCCGTTGGGCCCGAGAAAATGAACGATCCGATCGGACGCGCCGGATCCTTGAGACCCGCGCGGCTGCGACGGATCGATCGCGACAACGCCTTGATCGCTTCGTCCTGCCCAACGACCGACGCGTGGAGCTCGTCTTCCATGCGCAGCAGCCGGGCGCTCTCGGCCTCCTGCAGGCGCGTCACCGGGATGCCGGTCCACCGGCTCACGATGAAGGAGATTTCCTCCTCGCCTAACACAGGCCGGAACGACTGGCGATGTTTCTCCCACTCCTCGCCCTTGCGACGGATCTCGCCCTGCAGCTCGCGCTCCTTGTCGCGGAGCGCCGCGGCGCGCTCGAAGTTCTGATCGCGCACCGCCGCTTCCTTCTCGACGTTCACTTCCTCGAGCTTCGCCTTGAGCTCCGCCACTTCCGGCGGCGGCGCCTGGGCCGCAAGACGCGCCCGCGCACCCGCTTCGTCGATCACGTCGATCGCCTTGTCGGGCAGGAATCGGTCGGTGATGTAGCGCTCCGAGAGCTTCGATGCAGTCACCAGCGTCGTATCGGGGATCGTCACATGGTGATGATCCTCGTACTTCTTGCGCAGACCACGCAGGATCTCTACGGTCTCCTCCACGGAGGGTGGATCGACGATCACTGTCTGGAAACGCCGCTCGAGCGCGCCGTCCTTCTCGATGTACTTGCGGTACTCGTTGAGCGTGGACGCGCCGACGCACTGCAGCTCGCCGCGCGCGAGCGCCGGCTTGAGCATGTTGCTCGCATCGATCGCGCCTTCGGCGGCACCAGCGCCGACCAGCGTGTGGAGCTCGTCGATGAACAAGATGATGTTCTTGTTCTGGGCGATCTCGTTCATCACCGCCTTGAGCCGCTCCTCGAACTGGCCGCGATACTTCGTGCCGGCGATCACCGCCGCCATGTCTAACGCAAGCACGCGGTGGTCGCGGAGCGACTCCGGGCACTCGCCATTGGCGATGAGTTGGGCGAGCCCTTCGACGATGGCGGTCTTGCCCACGCCGGGCTCGCCGATGAGCACCGGGTTGTTTTTCTTGCGGCGCGTCAGGACTTCCATGACGCGCTGGATCTCTTTCGCGCGGCCGATGGTCGGGTCGAGTTGTCCTTCCCCGGCCAGCTGCGTGAGATCGCGGCAAAAGTGGTCGAGCGCAGTCGTCTTGGACTTTTTCTCGCCCTTGGCCTGCTGCGGGGCCGGCGGACTGCCGGCCTGGGCCGTGGCACCTCCAGCCGGCATCTCCGTACCCAACAGGCGAAGCGTCTCCGCCCGGGCCGCGTCCAAATTGACGCCCGTGTCAGTTAGTACCTGCGCGGCGATGCCCTTCTCCTCCCGTAACAATCCGAGCAGGAGGTGCTCCGTACCCACATAACTGTGGTTTAGCTCCCTCGCCTCGCTCATGGCGAGCTCGAGTACTTTCTTTGCTCGGGACGTGTAGGGAAGGTCGGGCCCGGTGGTTTGCGCTGCTTTGCCTTTCTTGACCGTCTCCTCGATCTTCTGCTGAATCTCGTCGAGATCCACGCTCAAATTCTGGAGAACGGCCGCAGCAACACCCTCACCCTCGCGGATGAGGCCGAGCAGGATGTGCTCAGTCCCCACGTACTCGTGGTGGAGA
>DATNCZ010000145.1:0-6288 GCA_035553335.1 Gemmatimonadaceae bacterium | reverse complement strand
AATTGCGGTGTGTACGAGGGGACTGTCGTTCGGAGCAGGGCAGTCCTCGGGGCCGGCGTCGTTCTCACGCGCAGCACTCCCGTGTTCGACCTCGTCAACCAGACAGTCTACCGAGCATCGCCGGATCGCCCACTCATCATCCCGGTGGGCGCGGTCGTGATACCTGGCACGCGACCGGCTTCATCCGAGTGGGCAACCGAAATGAAACTCTCGATCGTCACGCCGATCATCGTCAAATATCGCGACGAGCGCACCGACGCGGCGACGGCACTCGAGGAGGCTCTCCGATGACCGGGATCGCGTCGATTCGCGGCGTCGTGCGGGTGCCAGGCGACAAGTCCATCTCTCATCGCAGTTTGATTCTCGCTGCGCTTTCCGACGGCACGAGCCACATCAGCGGCCTTCTGCGCTCGGCAGACGTCGACAGCACCGCGTCGGTGCTTGGCGCGCTCGGTGTGCGCATCGAGCCCGAAAAGGAGGGCATCGCAGTTCACGGACGCGGACTTCGCGGTCTACTGGTTCCCAGGCGGCCGCTCGACTGCGGCAACAGTGGAACCACGGCGCGCCTCATGGCCGGCGTGCTCGCCGCGCATCCCTTCGACAGCACGCTCATCGGCGACGCGAGCCTCAGTCGCCGCCCGATGCGAAGAGTCACCGAGCCGCTCGGCCAGATGGGTGCACACTTCACGATGGCCGGCGATGGCGATGGGCTACCGTTGACCATCCATGGCGGCACTCTCGCAAGCATCGGCTGGAACAGTCCCACGGCGAGCGCGCAGGTGAAGAGCGCCATTCTTCTCGCGGCGCTCAACGCGCAGGTGAGCGCCAACGTGACTGAGCCGACCCGGTCGCGCGATCACACCGAGCGCATGCTCGCTGCACGCGGAATTCCGATTGTGGTGGACGGTGAATCCGTATCCATCGGTGTTGCGCGTTCGATGCGCGCGATGGACACGCACGTACCCGGCGATCCCTCGTCTGCGGCGTTCTTCGTAGCGCT
Organism: Gemmatimonadaceae bacterium; assembly: GCA_035553335.1. Classification (GTDB taxonomy): domain Bacteria; phylum Gemmatimonadota; class Gemmatimonadetes; order Gemmatimonadales; family Gemmatimonadaceae; genus Fen-1247. The sequence continues at coordinate 5,288 of DATNCZ010000145.1, read as the reverse complement.
CGCGGCGCTGTTCCCCGGCCGCACACTCGACATGCCTGACGTGTGCGTCAATCCAACCCGTACCGGCTTCCTCGACGTCGTTCAACGGATGGGCGCGGTGGTTTCGCTTCTGGACTCCTGCGATGAAGGCGGCGAGCCCACTGCCACCATACGCGCGACGGGCACCGACTCCCTGCGCTCGGTGAACGTCGGCGCCGCGGAGATGCCTTCGATGATCGACGAGATCCCCGTACTCGCGTGCCTTGCAGCGCGAGCGGCTGGAGAGACCGTGATCAGCGGTGCGGCCGAGCTGCGAGTGAAGGAGAGCGACCGCATTTCGGCCGTCGTCCGAAATCTCCAGGCCATTGGCGTGGACGCCGAAGAGCGCCCCGACGGCATGGCGATTCGCGGGAGTCTCGCGCCGCTTTCAGGCCGCATCGAGACGCACGGCGACCATCGCATCGCCATGGCCTTCGGTGTACTCGGCGCGCTCCCTGACAACGAGATCGATATCGTCGGCCCTGAATGCGTCAGTGTGTCCTATCCTTCGTTCTGGAGCGATCTGCGGCGTGTCGCGTAGCACAGTGGTGATCGCTATCGATGGTCCGGCCGCCTCCGGAAAATCGTCAACCGCGGCATGGGTGGCGCGGGAGCTGGGATACAGACACCTGGACTCGGGCGCGCTGTATCGCGCCGAAACGGGCCGACGTCTCGGGATCGCCGATCCGCGCTCCGCCGAGGTTACCGCGGCTGTTTCGGCAGTCGCGCAGATGCCTGAGGTCCGCGCCGCGGTGAACGCCGAACTCCGTCGCGCAGCCGCCACCGAGAACGTAGTAGTGGACGGTCGCGACATCGGGAGCGTCGTCTTTCCGGACGCGCAGCTCAAGATCTTTCTGGTCGCGGATCCGTGGGAGCGCGCACGCCGCCGTCTGCACCAACGTCTGGAGCGCTCGGCCACCGACGCCGAGATCGCAGAAGAGACCCGGCTGCTGGTCGAGCGCGATGCCAGCGACGCCACCAACACCCTTCAGGCGCGCGACGCGGTTCTGATAGACACCACCTATCTCACCCAGGAGGACCAGGTTCAGCGGATAGTAGCGCTGGCGCAGGAAGTGTAGGACTGGCGGGCTACTGGAGCTCCGTCGATGGGCTCCCAGCCGGCTATCTGGGCACCCCTACTCACAGAGTTGCTTTCTGCTCTTATATGAGTAGATTTCCATCACGCCCCGCACCTTGGAGGCGTTTTCAATGTGGGGTGGTCCCCCGCATTTTTTTATTCATAGAGGTCAGTTAGAAATCACATGAGCCCTGCCTTGCAAGACGTTGTGGTACAAGCGATTGCACCTCTGGGGTTTGATGTTTTTAGTGTCCGGCAACGTGGGACCAGAAGTCGGGCGGTGCTCGAGGTGAGAATCAATCGGCGCGATGGCGAAGGTGTCACCGCCGGAGATTGCGCTCGTGCGTCGCGCGCCATCGAGGAACGCCTCGATGCCGACAGGTCGCTGGGCGAGTTCTATACGCTCGAAGTGTCGTCGCCTGGCATTAGCGATGATGCTGAAATCAACTGGAAGAGGTAGGCACCATGGCAGTCGAATCTGGAAACATCCTGACAGCGATACGCGAGCTGACGAACTCCAAGTCAATGGACAGTTCGGAGCTGCGCGATCTTTTGCAGGACGGTATCCTCGCCGCACTCGCCAAGAAGCACGGCGGTCCGGTGCAGGCCGAAGTCGACATCGATGAAGACCGCGGTGCCATTCGTATCGTGCTGCTCAAGACCGTCGTGGAAAAGGTCGAGGACGCAGCTCGCGAGATATCGCTGGAAGAAGCGCGCTTCGAGGATCCGGAGTTCCAGGTCGGCGACGTAATGGAAATTCCGACCGATTTTGCGGAGTTCGGCCGCTCGGCAGTGCAGGCAGCCAAGCAGCGCATTCTGCAGCGCGTGCGCGAGGGTGAGCGCTCCAAGATTCGCGACGAGTTCACATCACGCGTTGGCGAGCTGTTGAGCGGCGAGGTTCAGCAGATCGAGCGCGGCAAGCTCGTCATCATGCTCAACCGCTTTCGCGAAGCAGAAGCCGTGATGCCGTACCGCGAGCAGAATCATCGCGAGCACTATCATCAGGGCGAGCCGATTCGCGCAGTTCTCAAGAAGGTCGAGGAGACACCCAAGGGACCGCGCCTCGTGCTCAGCCGCGCGGATGGTCTCTTCGTGCAGGCCCTGTTCAAGCTCGAAGTGCCGGAGATTCAGGCCGGCACGGTCGAGATCCGCTCCGTCGCACGTGAAGTCGGAAGCCGCACCAAGATCGCGGTCTTCTCGCGTGACGAGGCGGTCGATCCGGTCGGCGCGTGTGTCGGCGTGAAGGGCGCGCGCGTGCAGGCGGTGGTGAACGAGCTGAGCGGTGAGCGCATCGATATCGTTCCGTGGTCCGGCGATCCGGAACGCTTTGCGCGTCTCGCGCTGGCACCCGCCAAGGTTGCGCGGGTATTCAGTGACGCCACCACGCGCACGATTCAGGCGATCGTCGACGAGGATCAGCTTTCGCTGGCGATCGGCAAGAATGGACAGAACGTGCGTCTCGCGTCGGAACTCACCGAGTGGAAGATCGATCTCTACTCGAGCCGGGAGTGGATGGAGCGCGCGGCTGATACGCTGCCGTTCGCACCGCTCGAAGATCAGGCAAACGCAACCAATCCAAAGTTGGCCGACATCGAAGGTTTGCCGCCGGCGACGGTCGCGATCCTGGAGAATGCCGGCTATCGACGTCTGGACGACATTCTGGATCTCGAGCGCGAGGATTTCCTCAAGCTTCCCGGCATCATGATCGAAGATGCGGAAAAGCTCGTGGCAATTATCGACGAATTGACCACCGACGCTCCCGACGAGGAAGCAACGGCGGCGCAGAGCGAAACCAGCGAGCCGGCTACTCCGGATGCGGAGCCGCCGGTCACGACGTGACGGACGACAAAGCCGCTCTGCGACTGATCGGCCTTGGCGCGCGTGGCAGACTGGTCGTGGTAGGCGTTGATAGAACGAGGGATGCGGTCTTCAAGGGGACTCTTCGGCTGGCGATTGTCGCAGCTGATGCGTCGCCCAATAGCCGCGACAAGATCGTTCCGCTCCTCCAGGGGCGGAGTATTACTATGATTGAAACAGCCTCGGCCGATGAACTCGGCAGGGCTGTTGGACGCACGACGACGGCCGTCGTCGGCGTCCTGGATGCCAAGTTGGCACGTGGCGTGAGAGCCACGTACCGGGGACAGGGAGAACTGGGTGAGTAAGTTGCGCGTAACGGACATGGCTGGTGAATTCGGGATTCCCGCTGACGAGGTGATCAACCTCCTGCGTCAGATGGATATCCCAGTACGCAGTCACGTGAGTCCGCTAACCGACGATCAGGTCGCGCGAGCTCGTGCGCGCTGGGAGCGTGAAAAGCGCGCCCGGTCCGCCGCGCCCGCACCTGCCGCCGGTGCCAGACGTCGCCGCGGTTCTGCCGCTGCGGCCGAAGTCCCTGCGCCCGAACCCGAGCCAGCTCCAGCGGTTCGTCGTCGTCGCGCCGCCGAAGTCGTGCACGAGCCGGAAGTTGCGGCCGCGCCACCGGCGCCCGCCCCGACGCCGGCCCCGGTCGAGAAGGCCGTGGAGCCGGAGCCGGTTCAGCCTGCTCGCGTCCGTCGCCCAGCACCCGTGGTCGAGCCAGTAGCCGAGGCCAAGCCCGCGCCCGTGGTCGAACAGCCGGTCAAGCCAACTCCGGTCGCGCCGGTCCAGCAGGTACAGAAGCCCGCCGAGCCTGCGACTCCGCCACGCGAAGTCACTCCGCAGCCAGTAGCCGCCGCGCCGCAGGCCGAGCGACCGGCTCCGGCACCGATGCCGGCAGAACGTCCCGAACTCCAGACCGCGCATTCAGCGCCGACGCCAGCAACGCAGCGTCCGCAGACTGCACGGCCCGACCGTCCGCGGCCAACGCCGCTGCCGCCGCTTCAACCGCGCGCCAGCGCCACTCCTCCGCGTCCATTGACGCCGGGTGGTCCGCGGCCGCGCCCGGGCAGTTCGAGCAATCAGCGTCAGGGTTCAGGACCGCCCAATGCGCGTCCGACAGCCTCGGCTGCTTCCACCAGCGTTCCGGGTACTCCGTCGCGCGAGAGCCGTCCGCGTCCTACGGGTGATCGTGCACCTGCACGCCAGGATGACCGCTCGCGTGGACGCGGTCGCGGTCGTCGCGTAGATCAGGAAGCGGTATCGGCCAACATCTTCAAGACGATGACCTCCATGCGCGGAAGCTCGCGCAAGGGAGCGCCGCGCCGCGATGAAACCGTATCGCGCGAAGAAGTGGAGGCGCAGCGCAAGGCCGCTGTCGAGAAGGAAAGGAAAACGGTTCGCGTCAACGAGTTCGTTACCGTGGCAGAGCTTGCTCAGCAGCTCAAGGTCCCCGGTAACCAGATCGTTGGCTTCGCCTTCAAGAACCTCGGTCTCATGGTCTCGATCAATCAGCGACTCGACTTCGGTCAGATCGAGTTGATCGCTGGCGAATTCGGATTCCAGGCCGTGCTCGAGGACGAGTACGCCGCGGATACGGAATCGCTGCTCGAGAAGGACGCCGCGGAAGATCTCATTCCGCGTCCGCCCGTCATCACCATCATGGGTCACGTCGACCATGGTAAGACGTCGCTGCTCGATCACATCCGCAAGGCGCACGTCGTCGCGGGCGAGTCGGGCGGTATCACGCAGCACATCGGTGCGTATCACGTGACGCTTCCGGGCGACCGCGCGATCACGTTCCTCGATACCCCCGGTCACCAGGCATTTACAGCCATGCGTGCGCGCGGTGCTCAGGTAACTGACATCGTCGTACTGGTTGTCGCCGCGGACGATCAGGTGATGCCGCAGACGATCGAAGCAATCTCGCACGCCAAGAACGCCGGCGTTCCGATGATCGTCGCGATCAACAAGATCGATCTGCCGGGCGCAAACCCGATGAAGGTCAAGCAGGACCTCCTGCAGCACGGTGTCGTGCTCGAAGAGTTTGGTGGTACGACGCTCGCCAGCGAGATCTCGGCGAAGACAGGCCAGAACGTGCCCGCGCTTCTCGATCAGCTCGTACTGCAGGCCGAGATTCTCGACCTCAAGGCAAACCCGGACCGCCGTGCAGTCGGCTCCGTAATCGAAGCGCAGCTGGATCCGGGCAAGGGTCCCGTTGCAACCGTTCTCGTACAGAACGGCACCCTGCACGTAGGCGATGACTTCATCTGCGGCATGTATTCAGGTCGCGTGCGCGCATTGCTAGACGAGCGCGGCCGCAACCAGAAGAGCGCCG
>DATNCZ010000144.1:0-3877 GCA_035553335.1 Gemmatimonadaceae bacterium | reverse complement strand
GGCCTGGTGGGCGAGCCGGCAACGGCAACGGATCGACCTCCTATGAAGGGCCCGATCTCGCGCCACTTGAGCGCGGCAAAGGCCGCCGTGTCATAGGGCGTCGTGGGCGCCTGCGCAAATGCCGGCGGCGTCGCAATGGCCACAAGGAGAACTGAACGATAGAGAAATTGGCTGACCTTCACGTACGACCCCCGCTTTAATAGGAACGACGATGGATTCCTCAGGCGCGGACGTATCCGCCCCCTACCGCCGGAACGACGGGCTGGCACTCCAACGGCGCGGATACATCCGCGCACTCGGCCGCGCGCCAAACCTATCCGTTTCGGGTACGTCACGCATCAATCAGATGTTGTGAAGAAAGGGGTCTGCGCCGATAGATTTGTCCCCATGTCTTCATCTGCTATCAAGCTCACAGTCCTTCCCGGCGACGGAATCGGTCCGGAAGTCGTCGCCTCCGCCCTCAAGATCATCGCAGCCGCCGGTGTCACTCTGGAGGCTGACTTCCAGGTCGCGGGCGCCGAAGCGTTCAAGCGCGGCGTCGAGTCCGGCGTCCCGGCCGAGACCATCGAGTCCATCGAGAGAACCCGGCTCGTCCTCAAGGGCCCGCTCGAGACGCCCATCGGCTACGGCAACAAGAGCGCGAACGTCACCCTCAGAAAGCTCTTCGAGACCTTTGCGAACGTTCGTCCGGTGCGCGAGCTACCAGGGGTGAAGACCCCGTATGCAGGCCGCCACATCGACATCGTCGTCGTTCGTGAGAACGTCGAGGACCTGTACGCCGGCATCGAACACATGGAGACACCGGCCGTCGCACAGTGCCTCAAGCTCATCACCAGGCCCGGCTGCGAAAAGATCACCCGGTTCGCCTTCGAGTACGCCATCGCCGAGGGGCGGCGCAAGATCCACTGTGCCACCAAGGCGAACATCATGAAGTTCACCGAAGGACTGGTGCAGCACACCTTCGAAGACATATCGAAGGAATATCCCTCGATCGAAGCGCGTCACATTCTCGTTGACAACTGCGCCCATCAGCTCGCGATGCATCCCGAGCAGTTCGACATCATTCTGACGACGAACATGAACGGCGACATCCTGAGCGATCTCACGTCGGGACTCACGGGCGGGCTGGGTTTCGCCCCGTCCGAGAACATCGGCAGCGACGTCGCGATGTTCGAGGCGGTGCATGGCTCTGCGCCAGACATCGCCGGAAGGAATCTCGCGAATCCGACCGCGTTGATTCTGAGCGCGCTGATGTTGCTGCGTCACGTTGGAGAAGGGAAGGCCGCGAGTGAGATCGAGCATGCGGTACTCGTCACGCTCGAGGATGGAGTGCGCACCGGAGACATGGAAAGCGCGCGCGCGGCGTCGTCGACGACGGAGTTCACCGACGCGATCATCGCCAACATCGGCAGGACCTCGAAGCTCGCCAAGCCGCGCGAGTTCAAGCGCATCAACGTTCCGCCGGCCAGCAACGAAGTCGGCCACGTAACAGTCAGGACGCGCAGTGTCGTCGGCGTCGACGTGTTCATCGAATCGCTGGAGCATCCCGTGCAGATCGGTGATACGCTGACGCGTCTCGCCGCGCCCACCGGGCTGGCGCTCAAGGTGATCTCCAATCGCGGCACCGCCGTGTGGCCCGATACAGGCCACGGCACATCGCTCGTCGACGCGTTCCAGTGCCGCTTCGTACCGTCCGGTCCCGTAGAGACAGATGCGACCGACGCTCAGATATTCGATCTTCTGCAACGCATCTCGTCCACGTACCGCTGGGTGCATCTGGAGAAGTTGCAGCGCTTCGATGGAAAGGACGGATTCAGCAAGGCTCAGGGAGAGTCGTAGGGAGATACGCAGAACCGCCAAAACAGAGCGACCGTGAATGCGCAATGCATTCACGGTCGCTCTGTTCTAGTCGCGATCCCGGATCGCTACGATTTCGTTTACTGGTCTCCGCTCATTCCGATGACGCCCGAGATCCCGTAGATGAATCCGTTCGACGCCATGACACCTGGCTGTACGATCGGCTGATCGTTGACCCTGGGCATCCCATTCGCATACGTGAAGCGAATGCGCGAGCCGTGCATGTTGGTTGCGGTCTTGAGCTTGAGGATCTCACGAGTATCGATCTTGCCGCTCACCATCATGTTGAGCAGCAGATTCCTGAGTCGCGTGGTGTCTGCCTTGAGCGCCGCCATGTCGCTGGGCGACAACTTCGCCCACGCATCATCCGTCGGTGCGAAGAGCGTCATCGGCGCCGCGCCGCGAAGCGACGGCATGAGATGAGCCTCTGTGAGCAGCGCTGTCATGATCTTGTAGTTGGGCATGCGGGACAGCGTGACACCCACCGACGCATCACCAGCGGTGTGCGTCGAGTTGGACCTCACGGTCGTCGTCACGACCGACGTGTCCTCCTTGATGTGCACGACTGTGTCTTGATGAACGGTGACCACTGTATCGCGCCGCACCACCGTCCCCTGTGCCAGAATGACTCCAGGTACAACTCCAAAGCTCGCGGCGATAATTCCAGCCGTGGCAAACTTTCTGATAGCGATCATCGTGCTTCCTCCCAAAAGAATTTCGAGCGGCAGAATGCCGCGTCCTTCCGGGGCGTGGAAGTGCATTAGCGGGGCCACTACAATAGTTTGCTGTTAAAATGTTTATCGAACGATCGTTCGTCAGGTCGGCTTTGGCCATGGTTGAGTTGCCGCCTAAAGCCACGAGTCACGCATCCCGGCCGTCGTAGCCTCGCTTTTGCAACGAACCGGGATGCCAGACCTTGTGGCCCACGGTTACGTACGACCTTCCGATGCACGCGATGGATTCATTTTTCACGAGACTCCGCAGACGCCAGCTCGACCGCTCCAAGCCCGACCGCGAGCGCATCTTCCGCAACGCGATTCGACGATTCATCAAACGACCCGTAGGCGCACGCTTGCCCATGTTCGCGCTTACGGACGCCGAGTACGGCTGGGGCAACGAAACGTGGGCCGCCGACGAGGATTATCTGTCGCGGCTGATATCGGAAGCCGACGTGGCCAGGGGGACGATACTCGAATGCGGGAGCGGCCTGTCCACGATCCTGCTCGCTGCGATCGCTCGGCAAACCGGTGCGCAGCTGCATTCACTGGAGCACAACGTCGAGTGGCAGCAGCGCGTTTCAGCGACGTGCGCGGCGTTTGGTCTCGCGGACAATACGGTTCACTACGCGCCACTTCGCAACTACGGTGATTTCGACTGGTACAGCGTGCCCGACGCGCTTCCGGGTGACATTTCGCTGGTCGTGTGTGACGGTCCGCCATCCGATACGCGAGGCGGACGCTACGGAGTATTGCCGCTCCTCTCAGGCAAGCTCGCATCCGAGTGCAAGGTGCTGCTGGATGATGCGAACCGGCCGCCGGAACAGGCGATACTCTCGCGCTGGGAGAGCGAGTTCAGTACTACGTGGGAGCGTCGCGATACGGCGAGGGGGTTTGCACGCGTCGTCGTTGGCTCATCCGTGACGAGCTGATCCGCCGGGCATGAACCGCACCAATCGACATGTCAGCGTCGCCCGAACAGACTTCGGATTCTACCGGCGCGCCGCGGCTTGATGTGCGTTGCTTCACCCGGCCGCGCGAAGATGTGGCCGCCGTGGTCTACCAGGTCGGTGCAACACGCCAGTACGTCGCGGAGTTTCACGAGCCGCAAGTCGGTATTGCCGATTCGCGCTTCGTGCACGCGGTTTCGCGCGAGCAGTTCATCGTACAACACGCCGAAATTCCGCAACTTCATTGCCTGGGGCGCAAAGGGATACACGGCAACCCGGCGCCGCGTCCCGGTTCGATCGATTATCTCCGTTTCGACGGGCTCGTCGGAGTACACGCGAGCTGGAGCGCTGTCT
>DATNCZ010000143.1:0-6313 GCA_035553335.1 Gemmatimonadaceae bacterium | reverse complement strand
CTTCGTGAAACTCGGCCACCCGCAATGCGCGTCGAACTTGTCGAGCGAGCTGAAGAGCGGCTCGCCAGATACGACATCCACGTAGATGCCTGCTTCGTGATTGTCGTTGTACTCGTTCGTGAACGGACGCTCGGTGCCTTCATGCTGCGTGACACGATACTGCTCCGGCGTGAGCTTCTTCCTCAGCTCCTCGTCACTCGGCTTCTGAAACTTGCTCGTCGAATCCATTGCGATCACTCACAGATTGAAGAGTACGCGGCTCGATCGTGTGTGTTGCATCCCCAGACCACTCCGCCGTACCAGAAAGTTAGCGCACCACACCCGGCTCGTGACAGCTTCCTGACATGTTGGGGCGGCGCATCTGCGTGTAACACGCCGATTGTCAGTTTGATGACAGCTTCAGAGCCGATTCGCTCGAATGCTCGCGCATGAAGACTTAGCACGGAGCTTGCGCATGTCTATCTTGAAGATACGGTGGAAGGAACCAACCGATCTGGTGTACAACCGTGCCAACTGGAGGAAATGTTATGACTGCGAAGTTCATCAGTACCGTGCTCAGGGCAGCAAGCGTAGCGGCTGTTCCTGTCGTGATGTTGGCAGTGTCAGTGCCAGCAGGTGCGCAGCGTCCGGACCAGCACGACCACTCCGAGTGGCAACGCGACAACGGACATTCCAAGAACGCGCATTACAAGAATGGGCATTACAAAAACAAGAACAGGAATTACAAGAACGGGTACTACAGAAATGGCCGGGGCGATCGCGACAACAACCGCGACAACGATCGCGACGACAATGGTCGCTACAACGACGGTCGATATGGCAACGGACAGTACGGACAGTACCCAGCAGGGGTAATCGTACAGCGTCCCGTATACAGCAGTCGTGGAGTCGAGGGGAAGTCACTACCCGCTCAGCAGCGTGGCAACGGATATCCGTCGCGCGGTGAGACACGGTACCCGTCAGCGCCAGTGATCCCGGGCTTCCCGAATCCCAACGTGCCGAACGGCCGCTCGGGGAAGGTTCTACCTGGTGCAAATCAGCAGAACCAGCAGAACAACCCCCGTTATCGCAGGCATTAACGCGATGCTGAAGGGGTAGGGTGTAATCGAAGGCAGCCCGCCGGGTTCCCGGAGGCTGCCTTCGACGTCTCGGCGTCAGGGGTGTGCATGCGCGGGGCCGAGCCTCACATTGTGGCGGATAACAGGCGATATTCCACTCCTGTTCCCGCCGCAAACATCTGAGACATATCGCCTCACCAAGGGTTGAACGCCGATGACCACCCCGTCAGCCGACACGCAGAGCGAGAACATTCTCTTCCCAGGTCCCGGAGAGATGGCGGCTCGCTGCCGAGCCTTCGACTGGGCGTCCACGCCACTCGGCCCTACCTCGGGCTGGTCCCGAAGTCTCCGCACCATCGTCTCCACCATGATGGAATCGCGCCATCCGATGTTCCTGTGGTGGGGCGCCGATCTCGTGCAGATCTTCAACGACGGTTACCTCCCGAGCTTCGGAACTTCGGGTCGCGACGTAACTGCGCTCGGCGCGCGCGGAAGGGAGCACTGGGCGGAGATCTGGCCGGTGATCGGTCCGCAAATCGAGCAGGTGATGACCACGGGCAAGGCGACGTGGCACGAGGATCACCTGGTGCCGATCGAGCGCAACGGCCGTCTGGAAGACGTGTACTGGACGTACGGCTACAGTCCGGTGCGCGACGACGACGGCGCGATAGCGGGTGTGCTCGTGCTGGTGCAGGAGACGACTTCGCGCGTGCAGGCCCTTGCGGAGCTGGAAAAGGCACGCACGGAAGCAGAGAGGGGACGCTCGCGGCTCAATGAGTTGTTTCACCGGGCACCGGCTTTCATCGCCGTGCTGCGCGGGCGCGAATTTGTGGTTGAGCTCTCCAATTCGTCATACGATCAACTGGTTGGTCATCGTGAAATACTGGGAAGGCCGATCTTCGACGCGCTGCCGGACCTTCGCGGCCAGGGTTTCGAGGACATCCTGCTCAGGGTGATGGATACCATGGAGCCATTCGTCGGACGAGAAATGGCGGTCACGATCAAACGAACTCCCAGCGCGGCGCCGGATCTGTGTTACGTCGATTTCATATACATGCCCATCACCGAGTCGGACGGGAGCGTATCCGGAGTATTCGTACACGGGGTGGATGTCACCGATCAGGTCAATGCGCGGCACGAGGTGGAATCTGCACGCGCGGAAGCCGAAGACGCACGCAATGCTGCTGTGGTGGCCAATCGCGTGAAGAGCGAATTCCTCGCGACGATGAGTCACGAGCTACGCACTCCGCTCAACGCCATCGCAGGCTACGCACAGCTGCTCGAACTGGGTGTGCACGGCCCGGTGACGGATGCACAACGCGTGGCGCTCCAGCGTATCCTGCGAAGCGAGCAGCACCTGCTTTCTCTCGTCAACGACGTTCTCAACTTCGCGAAGCTGGAAGCGGGCAGGATCGATTACGATGTGACGACGGTGCGGCTCGCCGACGTTGTAGCGGCGGTAGCGCCCATGGTCGAGCCGCAGCTTGCAGAGAAGGGATTGCGCTACGATGTCACGGTTGCGAACGACATCGTCGTGCGCGCGGACAGTGACAAGCTGCAGCAGGTTCTACTCAACCTCATGTCCAACGCGATCAAGTTCACCCAATCCGGCGGACGCATCTCGGTAAATACCGGCGCGCGCTCCGACGGCACATCGAGCGCTGCCGAGAGCGCGGTATTTCTGCGGGTGTCGGACACCGGGATCGGAATCCCGCGCGATCGGCAGGATACGATCTTCGACCCATTCGTGCAGATCGACCGCCAGCGCACCAACGGCGTGGAAGGAACTGGTCTCGGACTCGCAATCAGCCGCGACCTCGCACGCGGAATGGGCGGTGAGCTTCGCGTGCGCAGCGTCGTTGGCGAAGGAAGCTGCTTCACCATTACGCTTCCGGCGGCGTGAGCCCTCCCTTACTGCCCTCCCTTTACTGCCCTACCGGCAGCCCGCTCGGCACCTTCTTCGGCACGAACCTGGTCAGATTCCGCGCTGCAGGATCGGTGAGCGCGCGCATGTAGGCAACGAGGTTGTCCACCAGCTGCGGTGTGAGCACGACGCCGTTCAACAGAGTGTCGCGCTGCGCGAGTACACCGGCGGTGTTGTCGAGCACGGTGCCCCGGAGATCCGGCTCGAGCTGCGACGGATCGTACGTCTTGAGCTTCACGTCTGACTCGCTGTAGTGTGCGATGAATCCCTCCAGCGTCGCTATCGAACCGTCGTGACCGTACGGGCCGGTGAGCTCGACGTTGCGCAGCGGAGTGGTGCGGAAGAGATACTTGTCCGCTGGATTGCCGGTCACGTTCATGCGTCCGAAATCGTCGCGCCCCTGCAGTCCCTCACCCTGCCCTGGTCCAATCTGCGCGACTGCCACGTCGTGAAACTTGTCGTCGCTGAACGTCGGGCCGTTGTGACAGACCGAGCACTTGAGTGTGAGGAACGAGCGCGCACCTTCCAGCTGCTGCGGCGTGAGCGCGTTGTCGTGTCCAGCAAGAAACCGATCCCACGGTGAATTGTTCATCGTGAAATTCGACACGAGGAAGCCCGCGATCGCATTCGATGCGTACGCGAAGCTCATGTCCTCGAATCGTTTCCCTGGATACGCCCGCTCGAACATCCTGCGATACTTCGGAATTGCGCCGAGCCGGCGCATCAGGCCCGACCAGATATCGGTGTAGTCGTTGTCGGGGATCTGCGTCAGCTCGTTGCCGGACTGCCCGCGCATCTCGGCGCGCGCCGCTACCGGGAACATCGGCTGCGCCGATATCGCGCCGAACTCGAGCACGCGCTGCATCGACGGCGTCAACTGCGACTGCGCCGGTGTAATGAAGTGACCGTGGCCATCGGTCTCGACACGTCCATCCCAGAACATGTGCCGCAGCTGCGCCAGATCGAACACCGGCGGCGCGTTGCGCGGTATGAAGATGCCGTCGGGGTGCGTACGGTTGGGGCCGAGTCCCGTTCCACCCGCGCCGACGGAGAGACTCCGTCCATCAGTCGTAGCGTACGCTGCCACGTGACAGGTGGCGCAGCTGACGTCATGGTTCCCGCTCAGTATCGGATCGAACATGAGCGCCTGTCCGAGCTCCGCGAGCGCCGGTCGTACATGCGGCGGATCGGCCAGCCGCCCAATCCCGCGCGCGGCGGCGAGCTGGCGCACGAGCCGCGGCGACAGCGCAGTATCGGACGAACTACCGCCATTGCGCTGAGCGGTGGGGGCGACGCGCGCAGGGTCGGTTGGTTGCTGGTCGGTGCAGCCGAAGAGTATGAGAACGACTCCCGCGATCGCGACAGCTGTCCTACGCGATCTGTTACGCATCACTTCCTCGTGCTGCGCCTGCAATCAGGAGAAATGCGGAAATCAGGGCTGGGATGGTTTGAGACTTCATGTCTGACTCACCGATTAGGTATGAAATCGCGCGACCGACCCGGCACACATCGTGAGCCGCGCAATCATATAATCGGAATTCGGCCCCCAAACCCGCCGCGATCTGGTCGAGAGGTTTTCGGGACTTGTCCGGAAGCCCGGCGAATACCATACTTTGCCAAAAGCCCACGCATGGGAGACCGACGATGGGCACCATCGATCGCGATCGCTGGCAACTTCTCGAACCGCTTCTCGATCGCGCTCTGGATTTGACTGTCGAAGAGCGCGAGTCGTGGATGGACGAGCTGCGCGCGCAATCACCGGCGCTCGCGGCGGAGCTCGCGCTGCTGCTATCCGGCGAGAGCGTAGCCGACCAGCGCGGATTTCTCACAGAGATGGTCGGCGCGAAACTCGAAGGCCTCCGGCTTGGCCCCTACACCCTGGAACGGCAGATCGGCGCCGGCGGCATGGGCACGGTATGGCTCGCACGTCGCACCGACGGACAGTTCGAGGGACGTTCAGCTGTCAAGCTGCTCAACCTTGGCCTGCTGAGTCCGTCCGGCGAGGCGCGCTTCCGGCGCGAGGGCTCGGTGCTCGCACGGCTCACCCATCCCGGGATCGCACGACTGATGGATGCGGGCGTGACACCCGGCGGTCAACCGTATCTCGTGCTCGAATACGTGGATGGCGTACGCATCGACAGTTACGCCAGCCAACACGAACTCTCGACAGAGGCGCGCATCGAGTTGGTGCTCGACATGCTCGCGGCGGTCGGTCACGCGCACGCGAATCTCATCGTGCATCGCGACATCAAGCCGTCCAACATTCTGGTGACTCGCGACGGCACCGTGAAGCTGCTCGACTTCGGCATCGCCAAGTTGCTGAGCGGCGACGTCGACGACGACTCCGCTGCGCTCACGGTGGAAACGACGCGCGTGTTGACGCCGGAATTCGCCGCTCCGGAACAGGTATCCGGCGAGCCGATCACGACCGCGACGGATGTGTACGCCGCGGGAGTGCTCCTGTACATGCTGATCTCCGGTCATCATCCGACTTCGATGGGGTGCACCACTCCAGCGGATACCATCCGCGCGCTGCGCGAGGTACGTGCTGCGCGGCTCGGACTCGGCGACCTCGACAGTATTCTCGCAAAGGCACTGCACAAGGAATCCCGTCTGCGGTATCAGACCGTGGATGTGTTCGCGGACGACCTGCGTCGCTATCTGCGGAACGAGCCGGTGCGCGCACGGCGTGATTCACTCGCGTACCGCACGCGGAAGTTCGTTCGCAGACATCGCGCTGGCGTCGCTGGCGCAACGCTCGCGTCGGTGGCTGTGCTCGCTGCTACCGCGTTCTCGTTCGTGCAGATGAGCGAAGCGCAACGGCAGCGCGACGCGGCGTTGTACCAGAGCCAGCGCGCGGATGCGCAGGTCGAGTTCCAGTCCCAGCTCATGTCGCAGATCGGTGACAGGCCGATCACCATGCGCGTGATCCTGGATCGCTCGCGTAATGCACTCGAACGAGAGTACGGCGGTGATCCGCGTCTGCTCACACCGATCCTGCTGCAGCTCTCCGCGCGTTATGCGGAGTTGGGCGACAGCAAAATTCGCGGCGCACTGCTCGCACGCGCCGATTCACTGGCCGTCGCCGCGGGCGACCGGGGGCAGATGATACAAGCGCGTTGCGACATGGTGGACAACCTTCGGACAGAAGGACGCTACGACGACGCGCAGCGGATGATCGACAGCGCGCTGGCGATGCTTCGCGCAACTCCCAATCCGCGTGTCGAAGTGACGTGTCTGCAGGCTCTGACCGATCTCGAGAATGAGGCCGGGCCCGATCACGTGCGTGCCGTCCCGGCGATCCGTCGCGCAATGTTCATCCGCGACAGTC
>DATNCZ010000142.1:0-5351 GCA_035553335.1 Gemmatimonadaceae bacterium | reverse complement strand
GAGCCGAGTGATCGGTTTCCCACAGCGACAGCGCTGGTGGATGCGCTCAACGGCCGGACGCAGACGCTCGGTGTTCCGTCCAATTCGCCATACCAGCCGCGGCCTGCGGCGGAGCCGATCCGCACGCAGCAGATGAGCCGGTCGCAAACACCGGTCCGGCCGACCTACAACCCTTCGCGCGCGGTCGAACTGGCGCGGTGGGAAGCAGAGCCCGTTCGTGCATATCGCAAGAAGGTCATAACATGGCTCGCCGTCAGCGCCGCGTTCATACCGCTCGGCATTTTTGGTGACCATTCGTTCTTTTTCATCGATGCCATCTGGGGTGCGACGATAGCAGTCGGCTACTCCAAGCTGTGGAACCGCGGCTATGATTGGCGCGACGTGTTTCGCCAGCCACGCGATGCGCTCTTCGCCGACGTGGTGAACGAACGGATCGACGATGCACGTGCGCTGTTCGATCCGCAGAAGCGCGAGGTCGCGCGCGAGCGTCTGCGCGCGCGCATGCGCGATGGAAGTGGTCTCACTTCCTTTTCACCGATGCCGTCCGGACTCGCACCGGGTTCGATGCAGGGAATGACGGGGTTTCATACCACCATCTCTGCGGACGTCGTCGAGCGCTATCCGATCGTGCAGGAAGCAGCGGTCGCACGCGCAGATATTCAGCGAATGATGAATGGTTTGTCGGATGAAGAGCGCAAGCTGGTTCCGGACGTTGCCTCATCCGCGGATTCACTGTACGTGCGCATCGAGCAGCTGGTATCCGCGATCGACAACATGGACCGCGCGAACGTGCCGGGAATGGGTGACGCGATAGAGCGCGAGATCGGCGAGCTGGAAGCGGAGGCGAATCCGCTGGAAGAAGAGGCAAGCGAGGGGCGTGTGCGCAGGCTGGTACAGCTTCGTCGCCAGCGTGTGTCGCTGCGCGAGATGCGCAACCGGCGCGCGGCGGCGGACAACAAGCTGAATCGCGCGATCAGCGCGATGCGGCAGCTTCGCATGGATGTCGGCCGGCTCTCGACCGGTACGCGCTCATACGACAGCGTTACGCAGGTTGCGGAGCAGGCCGTGGCGATCGGCAAGGAAGTGGATGCCGTGCTGTACGCGCAGGACGAAATGGCGAGAGTCCTCAGGCGTGATAGCTGACCGGCGCCGCGGCGCCGTTCTCTCATTGAATGCGCGGACGGGAATTGGCTTGATCGCTGGATTTGCGCTGGTATTTCTCGCCGCCTGCGGCGAGCCGGCGCAATCCGCAACGACCGGCGCATCCATCTCCGCGTCCGCGCCTGCAACTCGTGCGCACGACGCCGGTGTCGCGAAGGATTCGGTGCTGCGTCCTGACACTGTCGCAACACCCGTCACGTACGTACCGCACCCCGATACACTGCGCGGGCTGTACGTAAACCGCTGGGCCGCGCTTGGCAACAGCATGTGGAAGTTGATCGACATCGCGAAGCGCACCGAGGTCAACGCGCTCGTCATAGATGTGAAGGACGATCGAGGCCTGGTGCTGTACAGATCGCGCGTTCCACTTGCGCAGAAGATCGGCGCGGACACCAACCGGCCCATGTCCCAGCGACGCATGGCCGCTCTGTTCGACTCGCTGCGCGCGAACAACATATATCCGATCGCGCGCATAGTTGTTGCGAAGGATCCGCTGCTGGCTGGCCGGAAACTCGAGTGGGCGATAAAGCGTCGCGCCGACGGCAAGCCTTGGCTCGACAAGAACGGACATCCATGGCTGGATCCGACACAGCCTGCAGTGTGGCAATACGCCATCGATCTGGCGCGCGAAGCGCACGACATCGGTTTCAGTGAAGTGCAGTTCGATTATGTGCGCTTTCCGGACGACGATCGCATGGTGCGCGAGGCGTCCTTCCCACTCGCGCACGGCCGAACGCGTGCGCAGGTGATTCACGACCAGCTCGGCGTCGTGCGCGATTCGCTCAAGTCCGATAGCATGCCGATGACCATCGACGTTTTCGGACTTACCGCGACCGACACTACCGACATGGGAATCGGTCAGCGCTGGGAGATGTTCATCGATCGCGCTGACGTCGTGCTTCCCATGGTCTATCCATCACACTTCGCGCCCGGCACGTACGGACTTGCGAGCCCGAATGCGCACCCGTATGCGACTATAGATCGCGTGCTCAAGGACATGAAGCGACGAACGGCTGGCTTGAAGAACGCGGCCGCGATAGTGCCCTGGTATCAGGACTTCACGCTGGGGCCGCCCGCGTATGGCGCGTCACAGGTCAGAGCACAGATCAAGGCCGGCTACGACAATGGATTCCAAAGCTGGATCCTCTGGAATCCCGGCAGCAAGTACCATACGGAGGCGCTGGAGGAGAGGTAGAAAGAGTCGTCTCGTCATTCCCGCGAAAGCGGGAATCCATGTTATCGATCTACAGGCGAGCAGATAGCACGAAGTTCGTCGGCCCCAGATGGGTTCCCGCTTCCGCGGGAATGACGACTCTCTCGCAAAACCCGTAAGTCGTTGTCGGTAAAGAACATAGCATGCTACCCCCTGGCATTTGCTGAAAAAGGCGCTATAATTGCCGCGCGGGACGCATATGGGCGCTAACCGGCCGGAACGTTCGAGGCGCGGATGCATCTGACCCTCAAACCCCAATTCGTGAGCGCGTATGGCCGAGCTGACGTCCGCTGCCCCGGAAACCGAAACCGGTTCAACTGAACCAACCGAGCCGTCGATCGAGTTTCCACTCAATTGGCTTCTCGATCACGCCGCGCCGCCGATCCAGTATCGAGCGTTCGTGGACGTTGCGCGACTCCCACCCGGGCCAAAGCTCGAAACGCTGTCGCTGGCGTCGCCGTACGCAATCAGGATGGCGGTTTCGCAATCGCTGGACGGAACGTGGAGCGAGCGGATGCTCACACTTCCCAAGCCGGGCAAGGATGGAATCGAGGGACTCGGCACCATCCCGGCGGTCGAGCGTCTGCTGGAATACGGATGGCACCGCGATTCTCCACCACTCGCGCAGGCTCGGCGGCCGCTCTTTCGTTTGCTGGCGGAAGACACGGATCCGCGCTTTCTCTACGAGCTGCGTGCGGGCGCGAAGGCGCCCGACATAGCGCTGCGTGGCCGCCAGATTCTGCGCGAGGCGTCATCCGCTGCGCTCGCACACGCTGGCTACGAAGCAGATCCGCGGCTCCGCGGCTCCGCGCGTCGCGCGATGGAGCGCATCGATGCCTATCTCGACTCGGCGCTCGCGGAGAAGCCGTGGATCCGGATCGGAAACCGGCACGTTCTGGCGGAGAACGCGTCGCCGCCGTCGATATATGCGCTGATGATGGTCGCACACATGCCCATCTTCCGAAGCGAGCACTATCCGGAGATGGAGCGGCTCTACGCGTATCTGTCGCAGCCCAAGCCGACCCAGGAAGCTGTGCAGATGTACGGCAAGGAGATCGTCACGCAGCCGCATCTCGTGATGGGTGATCTTCTGCACAACAAGAACGTCGTCGATGCAGACATCCCGTTCGCGCTGACGTGGCTCGAGATCATGGCGCGACTTGGCTTCCTCAAACGGAACGAAACGTGGCTCAAGCTCTTCGAGCGTTTCGTGGACGACTGCGGGCGAGATCGCGTATGGCGGCCGCACAACAAGGGGACGAGCGAGCCGACCACCACAAATCCGTACGCGTGGCCCAAGTTCCCACTCGAGTCGAACCTCGAGGGAGATGGGCGTTGGACCGACGTGACGTTCCGGATCGGTCTCATCGCGCGACTTCTGGGTTGGCAGATAAAGCTGGTCTGATCCCGGGGAGAATCCCGCCGGAGAAAATGTTTCCGGCGGGTGATTCGCGCTACACCACCTCGTACCACACGCTCGCACTGAAGACCGGCGCGACGACGATTCGCGCGATCGCTACCGGCGACGCGAGCGCCGCCGATGTGGTGCTGTGCGTGCATGGATGGGCGTGCTCGGTCTATTCCTTTCGCAGGTTGATGCCGTTGCTGGCTGCCGCGGGAATGCGCGCGATCGCGATCGATCTGCCGGGTCATGGCCTTTCCGACAAGCCGGACGACGCGCGGCTCTACACACTCGATGCGCAGGTCGAATGCGTTCTTTCGGCGATGGATTCGCTCGGGATCCGGCGCGCGATACTTGTCGGGCATTCGATGGGTGGCCCGATCTGCGCGCGAGCGGCGGTGCTCGCACCGGAACGCGTTACGGCGCTCGCGCTTCTGGCGCCGGCTGGATTCGGCACGGAGTGGGAGCTCAGGATCCTTCGCACACTCACTCCGCGCCCCGTTGCGCCGATTCTGCCGCGGCTGTTGCACAGATGGATGATCGCCGCCGTCTTCAGCGTGGTCTACGGAAGTCTGTATCGCCCCACCGCGCACGATATCGATGAGTACTGGGCGCCGAGCCAGTTCCCGGGATTCGTGCGGGCCATGTGGGACCTGCTGCACCGTTTCGAGTGGAGCGCCGGAACCGACTTCGGCTTTGGAACCATTTCGGCGCCGACGGCGATAATGGATGGCCGGAGCGACAATCTCGTGATCCGGCGATGGGTACGACGGTACGTGGAGGTGCTGCCGCACGCCTCTCTTACCGTGATCGATGGATGCGGCCATGTGGTGCCAGAGGAGGCCCCGGACCTGGTAACTCAAGCAATCAAGGGGCTAATTGGTTATATTTAGTATCAAAATGAGTTTAGAGAACACGTTGGAGGAGACCGCCCTCACATTCGCGGACCTCGGGTTGAACCCCGATGTTCTGCAAGCGGTTCAGGACGCTGGATATGTACATCCGACACCAATCCAGGCCCAGGCAATCCCGCTGGCGCTAGAAGGCAGAGATCTGATAGGCCTCGCCCAGACGGGAACAGGGAAGACCGCGGCATTCGCGCTTCCAATTTTGAATCAGCTGACGGGTGGACCGCATCGGGCCAGGGCGCTGATTCTGACGCCGACCCGCGAGCTGTGCGTGCAGGTGGAAGAGAACTTCCGAAAGTACGCTGAGCGCTCGGGCCTCAAGACGCTGGCTGTTTATGGTGGAGTGGCGCTCGAGCCGCAGACCAAGGCGTTGAGGAAGGGCATCGACATAGTGATCGCGACGCCGGGCCGACTGCTCGACCACATCGAGCGGCAGAACGTCGTGTTCGACGATCTCGAGATTCTGGTGCTGGACGAAGCGGATCGCATGCTCGATATGGGTTTTGCTCCGCAGATCAACCGGGTCGTCGCCGAGATCCCGAAGTACCGTCAGACGATGCTCTTCAGCGCGACGATGCCGCCCGAGGTCGAAGCGCTTTCGCGGAAGTATTTGCGGAAGCCGCACGTGGTCCAGGTTGGACGGCGCTCGATGGCTGCGACCGGCGTC
>DATNCZ010000141.1:0-3227 GCA_035553335.1 Gemmatimonadaceae bacterium | reverse complement strand
CTGAGCGATAGCCGGGCAGATCCTGCCCGAAACCGAAGCGGCCTGTGACCGTGCGCGTATCGTTGCTGCGAATTGCGGTCGCATCGAGGCTCCACGAATGGTGCGCGATACCGTATCGCACCATTCCACCGAAGTCCTGGCCGCCCCCGCCGTTACGAAGATCGGTAACGCCAAACTGTTGCAACGCGACCTGAAGACCAGCACCGTTGTAGAAGCGCTTGCCGTAGTACGCGCGATACAGATTGGTATTCAGATCACCCGTGAGTGCGTCGACGCGCGTGTAGGGCGTGGTCTGATCGTACTCCCATGTGCGCATGTCGATGCGCAATCCGTTCGCACCGCGCGCGAGCGAAACTTTCTCGAGCGTCCAGAGAGGAACGGAATGCAGATCCGGTGCAACGCCGTTGCGCGGTTCCAGATCGTCGCGCTCGATGCCGTCGAGGAATACGCGCACGCGACTGAAGTCGCCACCGAAGGCGGTTGCCTGCGGTGCCGCGAGCCAGCCGGTGCGAAACGTGGTGAATCCCGGGATGCGATCCAGCAGATCACCAAGTGTAAGCGCGCCCGTCGCGAAGAGCGCGTCACGATCGTACGTGAACGCCTGCCCGATCTCGAGCGACGGCATGACGTCGTCGCGGCCCAAGCGCGCCTGGACGCTATCGGCGTGCTGCGGCTTGGGTGGCGCATCCTCCGGTGCGTTGTGGACGGTGTCGCGTGGAAGTCCCTGTGCGTTCGCGCTGACCGCCGGAACAGCAGCCATCGTCGCGATGCACGCCGTTGCAATCAGCGCGCACCGCGCGAGGCGAATCGACATCAACGAGCGCAGCGCGCGCGCAGGAATTCGACGAACGTCCCGACCGGCACGCCCGTCGGCCCCTTGGGAATGAAGCCGAGGTCCGTTTCGGAATACGCGGTGCCCGCGACGTCGAGGTGAACCCAGGGATACTCTTCCGCAAACTCGCGCAGGAACGCGGCGGCGGTGATGGCCCCTCCAGGACGGCCGCCCGAGTTCTTGATGTCGGCGACGTCGGACTTGATGAGGTCGGTGTAGTCGTCCCAGAGCGGCAGCTGCCATCCACGCTCGCCGGAACGATCCGAAGCCACCAGCACTTCATCAACCAGCGATTGATTGGTGCCGAACACGCCGGTCGCGGTGTGACCGAGTGCGATGACGCATGCACCGGTGAGAGTTGCCGCGTCGATGACGGCGGACGGCTTGAATCGACGTACGTACGAAAGCAGATCGGCGAGCACGAGACGCCCTTCCGCGTCGGTGTTCACGATCTCGATGTACTTGCCGAGCTGGCTGCGCACGACGTCGCCCGGATTCATCGCGGTGCCGGACGGCATGTTGGTCGTGGCACCAAATACACCGATGACGTTGATTGGAAGCTTCATGCGGCCGACGACTTCCATGGCGCCGATGACGCCGCCCGCGCCGCTCATGTCGAACTTCATCCACTCCATGCCGGCGGCGGGCTTGATCGAGATGCCGCCGGAGTCGAAGCACAATCCCTTGCCGACGAGCACCACCGGAGCGTCGCCCTCCTTGCCTCCGCGATGCTCGATCGTGACGAGACGCGGCTCCTGCGGCGTTCCCTGCGCGACGGCGAGGAACGATCCCATCTTCTCCGCTTCCAGTCCTCGGCGATCCAGCTCCGTGTAGCGCATCCCGTGGCGCGTTGCAAGATCGCGCGCTGTCGCGGCGAGCAGATCCGGCGTGCAGATGTTGCCGGGCGTCATGCCGAGCGTGCGCGCGAGCGACACGCCCGCGCCCATGGCGTTGCCCGCTTCGAGTGCAGCCTGCGTTTCGGGAGTGACGGGTGCGAGGATCGTGGCCGACGCGACGGGCGCCTTTTTGTCCGCGTCCGGTGGCGGCGACTTTGTGTCGAGATACTGCCACGCGCCGGCATGGAGACCCGCGGCGATTGCTTCGATCTGCGCGGCTGCGAAGGAGTCGCCAGTGATCGCGAGGGCTCCCGTCCCCAACTTGACGGCGGTGCGTGCGGCGAGCGCCGCCGCTCTGCGCACCGCATGCACTGTGGCAGGTGAAGATCCGAGGCCGATCAGCGCAACGCGTCGAGGGCCGGACGTCACACCGCTCAGGAATAGAATCTCGTCGCGCGAGCCACGAAAATCGCGATTGCGAAGTGCAGTCGCGATCGCGCCGCCCATGGCGTTGTCGAGATTGGCCAGAGTGGCCGGCAGTGCGGCGCCGGATGACAGTGCGACGAAGAGAACAGGAGCTTGCGAAGCAGCAGCGTCAGCGCCCGACAGCGCGACGGCGAAAGGACTGGTCACTGTGATTGACTCTGTTGACGTTATGCGCGCATGCCGTTGATGATCGCGTCCGCGAAGCCCGAGGTGGAGACTTCGGTCGCGCCGGGCATCTGGCGTGCGAGATCGTACGTGACGGTGCGTGCCTTGATTGCGTTCTCCATTCCGCGCACGATGAGCGCACCGGCCTCGCCCCAGCCCATGTGGTCCAGCATCATCACGCCTGACAGGATCACGCTGCCGGGATTGATCTTGTTGAGTCCGGCGTATTTTGGCGCGGTGCCGTGGGTCGCTTCGAACACTGCGATCCCGTCACCGACGTTGCCGCCGGGCGCGATGCCGAGTCCGCCGACCTGTGCCGCTGCTGCATCGGAGAGATAGTCTCCGTTCAGGTTTGGCGTGGCTATCACCGAATATTCGGCAGGCCGGAGCAATAGTTGTTGGAACATGGAATCTGCGATGCGATCTCCGACGACGACCTTTCCGGAGGCGTTTCCGCCCTTGAGATCCGCTTCCGTGATGGTCTGGGCGGCGTACTTCTCCTTCGCCACTTCGTAGCCCCAGTCGCGGAAGGCGCCTTCGGTGAACTTCATGATGTTGCCCTTGTGCACCAGCGTCACGGTCGGGCGCTTGTTCGCCACCGCGTACGACAGCGCCATGTCGACCAGGCGTTGTGATCCAAACTTGCTCATCGGCTTGATGCCGATCGCGGAATTCTCACGGATGTTGGCGCCAAACGAGTCGTGCAGAAAATCGCGCAGCTTGGTCGCCTCGGCGGATCCTGCCTTGTACTCGATTCCCGCATAAACGTCTTCCGTGTTCTCGCGGAAGATCACCACGTTCACCTTCTCGGGCTCCTTGACCGGAGCGCCGACGCCCTCGAAGTAGCGGACCGGACGGATGCACGCGTAGAGGTCCAGCACCTGGCGCAGCGTGACGTTGAGCGAGCG
>DATNCZ010000140.1:0-5959 GCA_035553335.1 Gemmatimonadaceae bacterium | reverse complement strand
TAGCGAGATGATTAAACAAGACATGCTCGGCGACATTCAGAGCGTCGCCGGATATTATACCAAGGGTGTGAGGCACAACGGCACGCACTGGTTCGATCTCGCGCGCTTCTTCTTTGGTGAGGTCGCCGACGTACTGGCATCCGCCTCTGTCGCCGGCGACGCGAGCAACGATCCCACGCTGAGCGTGGAGCTTCGCTTCGATGGTGGTCTTCGCGCCTCACTTGTCGGCTGCAACTCGGCCTTCAGCATCTTCGAGATGGACATCGTGGGGACGCGCGGGAGGATTCGTTTAATCGATTCCGGTCATTCGATCGAGCTGTACAACGTCGCGGACAGTCCGCATTACTCCGGCTATCGTAGTCTGAGTGCCGCGGAGACATGGCCCGGCGGGATGGGTGAGGCGATGCCGAAAGTGATAGCCAACTGCGTCGCCTGTCTTGATGGCACGGGCGTGCCGGTTTGTTCGGGTCAGGATGGACTCGCTGCCTTGGAGGTCGCGGTTGCCTCGCAGCTTTCCTCGGAGCGGCGCCAGCGTGTTGCAATCAAATGACCGACCCGTCCTCCGCGCCACGAACGATCGTCGCCGTCGCTGGAGATCCGGGAGGTGCACGCGCTCTGGCGCCAGTAATCGAGCGGCTGCGGTCGCGCGCCGGAGTAGCGGTGCGCGCGATAGCGTATCTGCACGCAAGAGAGGTCTGGGGGAAGAGGCACATCGCTTTCGAAGAGGCCAACGCGCGAGCATCGGATGTACTGGACGCGGTTCGGACAATTGCCCCCGATGGATTGCTGGTAGCGACTTCCGCGAATGGGGTCGATCTCGAGCGTGCATTTACGGCCGCGGCAAATGAGCTCGGGCTGCCGTCGGTCGCGGTCGTCGACTTCTGGTCCAACTATCGCCTGCGGTTCGAGAGCAGCTCGGGGTCGCTCGAATTGCCGACGCGGATCGCGGTGATGGATGCGGTAGCGGAGGCCGAAATGGTCGCGCTCGGTTTCCCAGCCAGCCGAATCGTGGTGACGGGCCAACCCGCGTTGGGAGAGCTGGTGCGTTCGCTCCGGCACAAATCTGCAATTGAGCGGAATTCAACGCGTGGGGATCTCGGACTGGCTGAATCCGACCGGGTCATCCTCTTCGCCTCCCAGCCGATCGCAGCGAGCCCCGTCGAATGGGGGTATTCTGAACGCACGGTGATTCCGGCACTCATTGACGCACTGTCCAGCATTGGTCGGCGGCGTGGGGAGAAGCTGCACCTCGTCATACGTCCCCATCCGCGCGAGACGCCATTCCACTGGGCGAGCCCGGATGAGACCGCGCTGACCGTTCAGACGTCTGCTTTGGGAGAGGGACTGGACGTGGCGCTTGCCGCCGATCTGGTGACCGGGATGACCACGGTGCTACTCGTCGAGGCGTGCCTCGCTGGCTGCGTCGTAGCAAGCCTGCAACCAGGGCTGAGGCTTGAGGATCCGCTTCCAACCAATCGACTTGGAGCGAGTAAAGCGATATACTCCAAGGTTGTGTTGGAAACGGTCATCGAGGACCTTCTCTACAGTCCTGCGACGCGGGCGGGTGCTCTGGCACGATGCGCCGCACTGGAGCACGATCAAGACGCGGCGGCGAACGTCGAGAGGCTCATCCTATCGCTGATCGATCAGGCGGGCAACGAACCTAAGAGGGGCGGCTAAGTGGGCACTTTGCTGGACAACGCGTTGGCGATCAGAGGCGGTGGCGCCGTGCGCACCAGACCATTTCCGTCGTACGTGACGATTGGGGATGAGGAAAAGCGGGCGGTCATGGAAGTCCTCGACAGCACGGTCCTGTCCAAGTTTCTCGGAACCTGGTCACCGGACTTTTTTGGTGGGCCGCGCGTTCAGGGGCTCGAGCGGGAATGGGCGAGCTACTTCGGCGTCAAGCACGCCGTCGCGGTCAATTCCGCGACGTCCGCGCTGTACGCGGCTGTAGGAGCCGCCGGCGTCGGGCCCGGAGATGAGGTGATAGTCTCGCCGTACACGATGTCCGCATCCGCGACTGCCGCCCTGGTGTACGGCGCGATTCCAGTGTTCGCCGACATAGACCCCGACACGTTCTGCATTACGGCCGAGACGATACGCCGGCGTATCACGGCGTCCACGAAGGCGATCATCGCGGTGGATATCTTCGGGCAGCCGGCCGATATGGACGCGATCATGACACTCGCCGCCGAGCATGGCCTGGTGGTGATCGAGGATGCCGCGCAGGCACCTGGCGCGACTTATAACGGTCGATTCGCAGGGACGCTTGGACACATCGGGGTTTTCAGTCTCAACTATCACAAGACGATCCATAGCGGCGAGGGCGGCGTCGTGGTTACGGACGACGACGCCATCGCGGAGCGGTTGCAGTTGATCCGTAATCATGCCGAAGCGGTTGTGAAGAAGAAGGGAACTTCCAATCTCGTCAACATGGTTGGCTTCAACTATCGCATGACGGAAATCGAAGCCGCGATCGCCAGCGAGCAACTCAAGAAGTTGAATCGGCTGGCTGCAGCGAGGGTAGAGGCGTCCGACTACCTGACCGCCGGACTTGGCGATCTCGCGGGCATCCGTCCGCCATTTGTTATGCCCGATGTCGTGCACGGGTATTACGTATACGCAATTCGATACGATGCGAGCGTGGTCGGAGCCGATCGCGCTTCCTTCGCGAATGCTTTGCGTGCGGAGGGCATTCCGATCAGCGAAGGGTATGTCGAGCCACTTTACCTGCAGCCGCTCTACCAGGAAAGAATTGCGTTCGGCACGGCGGGATTCCCCTTCACGTATGAGGGTTACAAGGGCTCCGTATCATACGATCGCGGCATCTGTCCGGTCGCCGAGCGGATGCACTTCGATGAGCTGTTGACCACGGACCTCTGTCACGCGGACCTGACGCTCGACGATCTCGCAGACGTGGTTGCGGCATTCCGGAAAGTGTACGAGCAAAGGACATCGTTGGCCGGTTAGGCACTGATCCGCCTCCCGCGGCCGGTCAACGAGCCTGATGGGCGTCGATAGTCCGCAAGCCGAGACATGCTCACGCCGGAGCGTGACAGCTGCAATCGGCTATTCAACCCTCTTGGAAGTTCATGTTCCGTTCACTCCCCGATATTCCGTTCCACGAGATACGCCTCGACGAGCTACCGAAGCATAGCCCGTGGCCGGCGCGACTCCTCGGAGACGCGCCGTTTGTCGCGAGCCAGAAGTCGCGGGATGAGATCCAGCGCGAATTCGGCCGGGACAAATGGGGCACCCTGCTTGCGCGTGCGCTGTCGGATCGTGCCGGCGTGTCGATCCGGGCTGTCGAAGGTTGGGAGCGTGGAACAGAACCCGAGTCGTTGTGCTCGTTTGGCGATCGGATCGGATTCGCGCCGAGCGAAGAGGCGGGAAGCCATGCAATCGCCGTGATCGCGGCCGTTCTGCGGAGCTACTATCCGGCGGATGCCCTCGTCGAGCTTGGTGCGGGTTACGGGCACAAGGTGCTATCGCTGGCAAAGCTCGAGCCATTCTCCGGTGCGCCGCTCATAGCGGGCGAAATCACTCAGAGCGGACGCGATCTCATGATGCTGATTGCGAGTGCGAGCGGGCTGAGCGTCCGCTCTGTCGCGTGCGATCTCGGCTCAGCGACCATTACCAATGCGCAGATTCCCCCGGGTGCGGTCCTCTTCACATCGTACGCGGCTCACTACGTTCCCGACTCTATCGACTCCATGCTTCGCGGTCTGGCAAATCTGCATCCGAAGATGGTAGTCCACTTTGAGCCACTGTACGAACATCATGACAGACACTCGCTTCTCGGATTGTTGCGCCGGCGATACATCGAGGCCAACGGCTACAACAAGAACCTTCTCACGTCCATACAAGAGTTCGCGTCATCCGGCAGCGCCGAGATCGTCGACGAGCTGCCCTCGGTGTTTGGCCTCAATCCGTTGCTGCCGTTCTCGATCGTATCGTGGCGGCCGATTGCAGCGTAGCGTGACGTCCGTCCTGCTCGCGCGGCGATAGCTTGGGCTTCTCGATTCTTTCGGCCATGAACACGTTTCGGCGTCGCGGTGTGAACGCCGCTAAACGTGTGCGGGGCGCAGCAATCCGGTTGAGCGACAGTCGGGCTCGCGCAATGCGCCGGCTCTACAGCAATCACGCATCGAAGCAGACCGCAAAGGTGGTGCTCTTTTGGGTGCCTGGCGGAATGCCGCAGATGCTCCACCTCGAAGGCGCCATCGCCGCGGGGCTTCGGCTGCGAGGCGTCTCGGTTGTCGCTGTCCTTTGTGATGGCCCTTTCAGGGCGTGTGTCAGGCGCGAACTTGGTGACGGCACGCAAGTGGCTGGCTGGCCAGTGTTGTGCGGGGGCTGCTTTGCCGCGACGGGCCGAGTGTTGCATGACATGGATGTCCCGTATATCGGAATGTCCGAGTTGGTGTCGGAAGAGCTGCGCGAACAACTGTGGGAGACCACCGAATCCGTCACGTGGGAATCGATCGACACTGTCGAGTACGACGGCGTGAGCCTGGGCAAGAACATCCGCTCGGCGATAACGCGATACCTCCAGGGGCATGACATCAGCGGACACGAGGAGATTGTACGCGAATATGCGTATAGTGCGCTCGTTTCCGCGGCCGCGGCCAGCGAGGCGATCAACCGCATCAAGCCGTCGCGCATTTTCATGTCGCACGGGACTTACGTCGACTGGGGTCCAGCCCTTCACGTCGCTCTGGCGCGCGCAACACCGGTTGCAGCCTGGATGGCGTCATATCTCCCCTGGCGTTTCTACTTCCGTCATGTCGAAGACGGTATCCACATAGACTTTCACAACCTGACTGCGGCAGCATGGCACGAGCGGGCGTCCACTCCATTGAACGAATCGGAGCAGAACAGGCTGGACGCATTTCTCTCGAGCAGATATCACAAGCACGTCAGTTTCGACATGAGGCAGTTCAAACACTTCACCGGAGACACGGACGAGTTGCGAAAGCGCCTCGGACTTGTCACGGACAAGCCGGTGTGGGGCATCATGACGCACATCAACTGGGATTGCGTGTCGGACTATTCGCCGATGACGTACGAGTCATTCGACGAGTGGGTCGTCGCGACCATCATGGAGATCATAGACATCCCGGATGTGCAATGGCTGGTCAAGATTCATCCCGCGGAAGCATGGGACAACCCTGACAGCGGAGTCCAACGGCTGATACAAAAGGAGTTTCCGATGTTACCATCACACATTCGTGTAGTGACCGCGGAAGATGAAGTAAGCCCCCTCGACTTTTTTAACCTGATTGATGGCGCTGTGACCGTATACGGGACGTCCGGGCTCGAAGTGGCCCTGCAGGGGAAGCCCGTAATTCTTGCAGGCGAGGCCCACTATGGCATGAAGGGCTTCACGCACGATGCATTGACGGCGCGAGACTACCTGGCGCTCCTGCGACAAGCGAGTTCGCTGGAGCCACTGACAGAGCAGCAACATAACCTCGCACGGCAGTACGCGTACTGCTACTTTGTCCAGCGGCAAGTGCCGGTCGCGGCTGTACGGGATCCAAAGTCCACGTGGTGGTCATTTCAGTACGACAAGAGAGATTCCCTGATACCCGGTAACGACGCGCACATGGACTTTATATGCGATCGGATGCTCGACGGCGAGGATTTTGTCATGGATGACGAGCTGGTCGCGCTCGCCGAACGGGTCCCTTCGACGCTTGCGGAGACGGCTGATGTCTGAAGCATCGCGCATCGGTGTGGAGCGACTTGCGGGTTTCGATGCCGCAGGCGAGACTTTCATGGCTGACGGCCGCGTATTGCGCGGAATCTATTCTGGGCACGGGGCGACTTATCGGCGGATCCTCGAGGTCAGCGAGGCTGCCGGCGTTTTTGATTTCGGAATTGTCGCAACCCGCGCGCTGCCTCAGAACCCATATTCCGATCTCGCGTACGATCTCGTGCTCGAGCACGACCGTGT
>DATNCZ010000139.1:0-2157 GCA_035553335.1 Gemmatimonadaceae bacterium | reverse complement strand
GATGAGGTAGTCGATCAGATCGTGTACGAGGTGATCGGCTTGGGCCCGATCGAGCCACTGTTTCGCGACCGGGCGGTGACCGACATCCTGGTGAACGGGCCCAAGGAGATTTACGTCGAAAAGCAGGGTCGTCTGTCTCGGGCGCTCACCTCGTTCCGCGACGACGCGCACCTGTTGGCGATCATCGATCGCATTGTGAGTCGCGTTGGGCGGCGCGTCGACGAGTCGTCGCCGATGGTGGACGCGCGGCTACCCGATGGCTCACGCGTGAACGCGATCATCCCGCCGCTCGCGATCGACGGGCCGGTGTTGTCGATTCGTCGGTTCGGTGCCGAGATCACGGTTCAGAAGCTCGTCGAGTACGGTTCGCTCACCGAGGACATGGTGAACCTGATGGCGGGCTGCGTACGCGCGCGCCTCAACATCTTGATCTCGGGCGGTACCGGCGCCGGAAAAACGACCTTGCTCAACGCGCTGAGCTCGTTCATCCCGAGCGCCGAGCGGGTGATCACCATCGAAGACGCAGCCGAGCTCCGGTTACAGCAGGAACACGTCGTCCGCTTGGAGACGCGTCCGCCCAACTCGGAGGGGAAGGGTGAAGTGGTGGCGCGCGACCTCGTCAAGAACGCGCTCCGTATGCGTCCCGACCGGATCATCGTCGGCGAAGTTCGGTCCGCCGAAGCGTTGGACATGCTCCAGGCGATGAACACCGGTCACGAAGGTTCGCTCACGACCATCCACGCCAACACGCCGCGCGACGCGCTGGCACGACTCGAGACGATGATCCTGTTCGCCGGCACGAATCTGCCTAACCGCGCGATGCGCGAGCAGATCTCATCGGCGCTCGATCTTGTGATCCAGGTGTCGCGTTTGACGGACGGCACGCGGCGCGTGACCAGCGTGACCGAGGTGACGAGCATGGAGGGCGAGGTGATCACGATGCAGGAGATCTATCGCTTCCGGCGCCGCGGCATTTCGTCCGAGGGCAAAGTCGTGGGTCAGTATGAAGCGACCGGCGTGCGCCCGCAGTTCGTGGAGCGCCTGCAGATTGCCGGTGTCGACCTTCCCCCGCATCTGTTCGCGGAGCGCTGAGCCATGTTGGCCCTCGTGCTGCTCGCGGTGTTCGCCGGCACGATGCTGCTGATTGTGGCAGCGTACGTGCTGGTGAATCGGCGTCGCTTGGCGGCCGGCGACGCGCTGCGCGACCGGTTGGCGCCGGCGGTCGCCGGCGGCGCCGGTGCGACCATCCTCAAGGACGACAAGGCGAGCGACATCGTGGCGCTCGACCGATTGCTCGCCGGCAAAGGCCTAACGGCCGCGCTGTCGGAGCAGCTCGAGCGCGCGGGATCGCGGATGAGCGTCGGCGAGTTCGTGCTGCTCATCGCGTTCTGCGGCGGCGTGGGAGTACTCCTGGGCCGGCGTTTCGGCATGCTCGCCATGCCGTTCTTAGCGCTCCTGCTCGGCGCCATGCCGTACTTGTACCTCAAGCGCAAGCAGGCATCCCGCCTCAAGGCATTTCAGGCGCAGTTGCCCGAAGCGATCGATATGCTCGTTAACGCCATGAAATCGGGCTACTCATTGCAGGCCGCAATCAAATTCGCCGGCGACGAGATGCCGAGCCCGTTAGGCCCGGAGTTCACGCGGGTGTACGACGAGCAGCGTCTGGGCATGGAAATGCGGAACGCGCTCCTTGGTCTCCAGGAGCGCATGGACACGCTCGACTGCAAGATGTTCGTCACGGCGCTGCTGCTTCAGCGCGAAACGGGCGGGAACCTGGCCGAGGTCCTCAGCACGCTGGCTGTCCTGATGAGAGAGCGCGTCGGCCTTCGCGGGCACATCGAGACCTTGACCGCCGAGCCCCGGCTTTCTGCGATCGTGCTGGCGCTACTGCCGCTGCTGCTGTTTATCACCGTCGTCTTTCTCAATCCTGACTACTTGTCGCCGCTCTGGACGACGCCGTTCGGCCGGTTGCTCTTGGTGTATGCCGTCATGTCCATGGTCTTTGGTTACATCGTGCTCCGCAAGCTCGGCAACATCGACGTCTAGGATCCTGTGATGCCGCTTCCCCTGATCGCACTCATCGCGCTGCTCGTGGTCGCCGTGGGCACAGCCGCCTTCGCCATCGTACGCGACCGCGAGCGCCGGTCGCTCCTCGAG
>DATNCZ010000138.1:0-4228 GCA_035553335.1 Gemmatimonadaceae bacterium | reverse complement strand
TTAGTGGCTGTTGCCATCCGCGGACTCCTACGCGTGCGCCGGCTCGGTAGCCGGCGACGGGTGATTGACTTTCTTCAAGTAGACTACCGCGGTGAATGTGTTGAGCTCTTCGAATACATGATACGCACGCTCGTCCTTGATCAATCGAGTCACCGACCATGAATCGTCCGCAGCGTCGCCGAACGTGATGGCGCGCGACGGGCACGCTTCCGCGCACGCAGTCGTGAATTCGTCGGGACGCAACGGCCGGTTGTTCTCGAGCTTGGCGCGATGCTCCGCGCCGCGAATGCGCTGGACGCACATGGAGCACTTCTCCATGACACCCTTGCCGCGCACCGTGACGTCGGGATTGAGCTGCCAGTTGAGCGGCTCGGGGAACGCGTACTGCGGCCGATGTGGTTCGCCGTAACCGAACCAGTTGAAGTAGCGAACCTTGTAGGGACAGTTGTTGGAGCAGTAACGAGTTCCGACGCAACGGTTGTAGACCTGAACGTTGAGTCCGTCCGGTGCGTGATACGTCGCGTACACCGGGCAGACGGGCTCGCACGGTGCGTTACCGCAGTGCTGGCACATCATGGGGATGAAGCGCGTCTCGAAATCCGCGCTGCCATCTTCGCCGCCCTCGTAATAGCGCTCGAGTCGGATCCACGCCATCTCGCGACTGCGCGTGATGTTCGCGCCGAAGCCGGTCCGGTCCGGAAGTATCTGCGGCGTCTGCCAGTCAGCGCCGACCGTCGGAATGTTGTTCTCGGCGTAGCACGCGGTTACGCATGCAGCGCATCCGGTGCAGCGCGCCAGGTCGATCGTCATGGCCCAGCGTCGCTTGGCCATGTTGCTCCAGTGATTCGGATTGTACATCCCGAGATCCTTGGAGGCCGGA
The DNA here is from genome assembly GCA_035553335.1 of Gemmatimonadaceae bacterium. GTDB lineage: Bacteria > Gemmatimonadota > Gemmatimonadetes > Gemmatimonadales > Gemmatimonadaceae > Fen-1247. The sequence goes on along the minus strand of DATNCZ010000138.1, from coordinate 3,348 downwards.
TCGCCGAAATCACCCTGCGCATCGTTGGCGACGGGCGACCGGAGTCCAGGCAGGAATTCGTGCGACGCGTCGCCGGGCAGATGCTCCTCTTCCGGTTCCTTGTGCTTCTCAGCACCGGCGCCGAGCTCACCGACAGGAATCGCGCGCGCGATGTCACGAAGATGCTGTCTTGCAGAGCCTTCGGTAGTTGCCAGCAGCATGCTGCCGCCTGCCTTCACGACCTTGGCTCTGGTGCTTACGAGTGCGATGCCGCCAGCTGCATTTTCGGCGAGTGGAACGAGATCGTACGCGTTCTCGCCGGCCTTTGCATAGCGGCCGGCGTTGATGTGGCCGCGTCCAGTCGCGATCGCGATGGTGTCCTGACGAATGCCGAGATACAGGTAAACGGGGGCCGTAAGCGAGCCCGCGCTCGTCGTGACGGTGACGAGATCGCTGTTGTCCAGCCCCATCTTCGCCGCAGTGAGCGGATGCATCTCCACCACCGTCTGCCAGGTGAGCTTGGTGACGGGATCGGGAAGCTCCTGCAGCCACGGCTTGTTGGCGCCACGACCATCACCGAGCACCGGGTGATGGTAGATGAACAGGAACATGTCGCCCGACGTGGACGCGAGCGCAGGAGTCGCTGAAATCGCGGGAAGCGCAGGACGCGGAGCCGTGCGCGCGAGCGCGCTGCCTGCTACGATCGCTGTCGGGAGGCCGGCGCGCATGCCTTCCTCACCACCCGGGACGCGCGCGATGAGCCACGTGCGATAGTCGGGCTCCGGATACTTCGCCGCCGTCGCCGGATCGCCCTTCGCAATCCTGATGAGCACGTCCGAAGTCGCAAGCGAATCGAACACCGGATCCATCGTCGGCTGCTGCAGCGATAGCGTTCCCTTCACCGGCTCGGCATCGCCCCACTGCTCTAGCGAGTGATGATCCGGAAGAATCAGATCGCACATCTCGCTCGTGTCGTTCATGATGCTCGCGAACGACACCTTGAACGGAACCTTCTTCATCGCCGCCGCGAAGCCTGTGCTCCGAGGCATCGTGTACGCCGGATTGGCACCGCGAACCATGAGCAGCGGTACGGCTCCGGAATTCATCCGGTCGCCGATCGCGCGGAGTTGAGCCTCCGGTGCGATTCCTTCGTAGCCCAGAAATGCCTGATCCGGGCGAATCGTCGTGCCGACCGCACCGTTGGCGCGATTGAGCGCCGTGACGGCCGCGAACAACTCGGCGGAATTCGCGACGTGACCACCGGCGAGTACCAGCGCCGGCTTCGCTGCGCGATATTCGTCGACCACAGCCTGCAATCGCTTGGCGTCGACACCACTCTGCTGCGCTGCGTCAGCCACCGGCATCTCGCCCGCGAGGGCGCGCGCGATCATCACTTCAGTGCCAGGCTTGCAGTCGAGCCACGTGTCGGCGTTCAGGCCCGTAAGCGAGCGTCGTGCGCCGACCGTTACCAGTCGCGGTGCGCCAACCAGCTTGGCGCGTGCATCGGCCCAGTCGAGCTGCTGCGGAACCGACGGTCCCCAACCATCCAGAAAGTCGGCGCCGAACGAAATTATGAGCGCTGCAGCATTGAAATCAAAACGCGGCCACGCCACACCATACGCAGCGGTGTGCGCCGCGATCGCTTCGGTATCGACGCCAGCGTCGTAGCTCACATGCGCCGGCATGCCGAAATCGGCGAGCCACTGGTCCAGAAACGCGGGAAACGAGCCGGACTCGTGCTGATTGATGAACACGGCGTTGGCCGCGACACCGCGCGAGCGCGTCTCACCCAGCTTCTGCGCAAACAGCTGAAGCGCCTCGTCCCACTTGGCCGCGACCAGCTTGCCGTTCTTGCGAATCATCGGCGAGCGGTAGCGATCGGGATTGTACAGCGCCTGCACTTCCGCCTGACCGGTGGAGCAGAGCGCACCGCGGTTCACCGGATGCGCTGGATTTCCTTCGAGCTTGGTGGTGCGTCCGTCGCGTGTCTCCGCGATCACGCCGCAGCCCGCAGCGCAGCCTCTGCACGTCGTCGCGTAGTAGGTCGATACGCCCGGAACTGTGTTGTCGGGAGATACCAGGTACGGGATGAGCTTCTCGACTCTATCGGATTCACAGCCAATGGACGCCGCTACCGCGGCGCCACCGCCAATGACCTTGAGAAAGTCTCTGCGCTTGATCCCCTTCGATTCTGTCTCGGTGCTCATACGGGGCTCAGTAGTGGCAGGCGGCGCAGTCGTAGCGCGCCTTGAAAGGCGGGTTCGACTGTCCGATGTGGCAGCTGACACACCAACCCATGTTCAACGAGGAATACTGGTAAACCTGCTTCATGTTCTGAATCGGCCCGTGACAGGTCTGGCATGAAACGCCTGCGTTCACGTGGCTCATGTGCGGGAAGTGGACGTATTCCGGAACCTTGTGCATCCGAACCCACGGCACCGGCTGCTTCTTGTTCCAGTAAGCCGCGAGCTTCTTGATTTCCGGCTTGTTCGTAGCAACGAGTGCGTGACAGCCCATGCATGTGGCGACGGCTGGCAGTCCCGGATCTGGCGATTTGTTCGCGGAGAAGTGGCAGTACAGGCAGTTCATCTTCAGCGTCTGTACGTGCAGGGGATGTGGGAAATGAATCGGCTGTTCAGGGCTGAAGCCCTGCGACGTCGAAGCGCCGCTGAATGCCGAGAGCATAGTGGCCGCTGCGGCGATCGCGATGAATCCCGATACCGTGAGCCACTTCCTTCGCAACGCCATCCGCGAATTGTGGTTAAAGGCGAGTTAAACGTTCGGCTATGTGAAAATGTTCACAAGCCAAGTTGTCGTCCAATAATCACCCGTGTGGGCTTATGATGCAAGGCCGCGCTTGATGCGATCTATCGTGCGCAAAACCTCGATCGACATCGCGCGAAGCAGAGCGATCTCGCGCTTGTCCGGTGACGCACGGAATGCCAGCGACCTTATGGAGCGCATGATCCGCTCGTGGTGACGCGTCTTGAAGAACTGGACCTGCTCCAGGGCCTTCTCCGCATCGCTGAACATCAGCTCATACTCGGCCGCTAGAGCCGCCGGCGCGTCGCGCTTTGGCGGAGCGATGTACCGCGTGGCGTCGGCTGCCGCCAGGTGCAGCTCGTACAACGATAGAAGAACCGCCTGCGCCAGGTTGAGCGAGCTGTGCTCCGTCGTGGAGATCGTCACCACCAGATGCCCACGATCCATCGCTTCATTGGGAAGTCCGCTGTCTTCCCGTCCGAACAGAAGCGCCACCGTGCCCTCGTGAGCCGCCGCCTGAATGATCGGAGCCGCCTCACGCGCGTCGGTAAGCACCCGTTTGGCCGCGCGCCGGCGGGCCGTGAACGCCGCCACCTTCACGCAATC
>DATNCZ010000137.1:0-2334 GCA_035553335.1 Gemmatimonadaceae bacterium | reverse complement strand
GGTTGCGAACAGATAAGGCACCGCGATGCGGATGACCTGGGTGACGACGGCGAAAGTATTCATCGCGTCAGACCGCCGCTGCCGGTGGCTCGGAAACCGCAGGCGAATCGAGTGGCGCCGCGGTGACTGGGCGGCGCCGCGAGCCGAGTAAAATGCGCTGCACTTCGGGGACTGACGCCGCGATCGCGATGATGACTACGCCCTGCAACACGTCCACCATCTGCTTGGGCACGAAGGCGTTCACGGCGAGCCCGCCCTGTGACAGGGTGGCGAAGAACAGCGCCGCGAGCAATATGCCGAACGGATTGTTACGGCCGACGAGGGCGACGGCGATACCAAGAAAACCCGTACCGCCTGCGAACCCATCCTCGTAATAGTACTTGTACCCGAGCACGAAGTTGATGCCACCAAGTCCGGCGATGACGCCTGATACCGTCATCGCGCTGAACAGAACGCGACCGACGGAGATTCCTCCGTACTCGGCTGCGTCCGGCTGCAGACCCACCGCGCGAAGCTCGTACCCTCCACGCGTGCGGAACATGTAGTACCACATCGCGAGCGCGGTGAGCAGAACGACTATCACCGAAAGATTCGCGGCGGACCCGTGAAAGGCGGGCAGGACAGCGCTCAGTCGCGAGATCGCGCCCGCGTGAATCTCCGGGGTGTGCAACGTTTCCGGCACGCGCAGCCTGGTCGCGATGAACCAGTTGAGCAACGCGAGCACGACGAAGTTCAGCATGATGGTCGTGATCACCTCGTGCGCGCCGAAGCGAACGCGGAGATATCCCGGCACCGCGCCCACGACACCACCAGCGGCAGCAGCGCCGAGGCAGCCGAGGAGAATCGCGAGCAGAGCGGGGAACCCGACCGGTAGCGCGAAGCCAACCAGTGCAGCGGCGAGTCCGCCCGCTGCGAGCTGACCTTCACCGCCAATGTTGAACAGGCCGGCGCGATACGCGAAGGCGACCGCCATTCCGGTGAATGAAAGCGTCGTCGCCTTGTAGAGCACCTGGCCGAAGCCGTACGCGTTGCCCCAGGTTCCCTCGAGCAGCAGTCGCCATACCACCAACGGCGACTGATTGAAGCTCAACATGAGGATGTCGCCCGCCACGAACGCGATGAGGATTGCGACGACGGGCGGGAACAGCGCCTCTTCTATCTTTTCACGTTGTGCCGCCGTCATGCGGCTACTCTCGCGCCAGTCATGTACTCGCCGAGTACTTCCTCGCTTGCGTCAGCCGCGGGCATCACGACGACGAAACGGCCGCCGCACATCACGGCCACGCGGTCGGACAGCGACAGTACTTCATTCAGCTCGGCGGAAACGAGCAGGATCGCCTTGCCTGCATCGCGGGCGGCGATCAGGCGTGCATGGATGAACTCGATCGCGCCGACGTCGACGCCGCGCGTCGGCTGCGACGCGAGCAGCACGGAATAGTCGCGTCCGCCGCCCATCTCCCGTGCGACGACGACCTTCTGCTGATTGCCGCCGGAGAGTGCGCGGGCTGGAAGCGATGCATCGGTGGGCCGAATGTCGAACGTGCGTATCTGTTCTCTCGCGTATTCCGCGATCGCGGCGCGATCGAGCGATCCGCGATGCGTGAAGCGATGTTGCACGCCCAGTATGAGATTGTCGGCGACCGAATAATTCATTATCAGCCCGCGCCGCTGGCGATCTTCCGGGATGTGCGACAGGCCGGCATCGGTTCGCTCGCGCGGCGAAGCGCTAGTGAGATCCCGTCCTCCGATCCCGACGTAGCCTCCCGCAATCGCACGCAGTCCGGCGATCGCTTCGATCAACTCGCTCTGGCCGTTGCCCTCGACGCCCGCAATACCGAGGATCTCGCCCGGCTTGACTGTAAACGAGACGTCGTCGACTTCGTACGACTTGCGAAATCCCGTAACCGAAAGGTTACGCACTTCCAGTCCTTTCGCTTGCGCGCCGGCCGAGCTGCCGGCTGCCCGCGATGCAGCGGTTGCATTCGCCGCCGCGGAACGCTCGGTGACGATTGCGAACTCGCGCGTAGTCAGTCGCACGTGCCGGCCCACCATCGCCTGTGCGATCTCGGCGGGATTCGTGTCCGCGGTGTGGAAGCGTGCGACGGTTTCGCCGGCGCGCATGACGGTGATGTTCTCGGACAGAGACATCACCTCGTCGAGTCGGTGTGTGATGATGATGACGGTGCCGCCGTTGTCGCGCACGCGCCGCAGCACCTGCGCGAGTTCCTTGACTTCGGGCGGCGACAGCACCGCGGTCGGCTCGTCGAGCACGAGTATCTTCGCGCCGCGATACAGCGTCTTGAGGATCTCCACACGCTGCGCCTCTCCCACCGA
>DATNCZ010000136.1:0-6405 GCA_035553335.1 Gemmatimonadaceae bacterium | reverse complement strand
CCGATCTCGCAAGCCAAGGCGACCGGGCATCAACCCAAGCGGGACGAGCAGGGTTCCGAAAAGGGCGGCTGATTCGGACGAGGATGACATGAGCCTTGGCACCATTCTGCTGATCGTCGTGATCCTGATCCTGATCGGCGTGCTGCCCACTTGGCCGCACGCCCGTAACTGGGGTTACCGACCGAGCGGAATCGTCGGCGTGGTGCTGTTGATCGTGATCGTCCTGTTGCTGATGGGACGCCTCTAACGCCGGGCACCGACTCGATGCCTGCATCGACTACGAACCGCGAAAACTCATCATGCCCCAGACTCCGTTTCTTACCGACATCCAGACCCTGCGCAAGCGGGCGAGGCAGCATATCGACGAAGGCTCGATAACAGCAGGTTATTCGGCGGACCGCGAGGCTGTGCTCAGGCTGCTGAACGATGCTTTGGCGACGGAGCTCGTTTGCGTACTGCGCTATCGACGCCACCACTTCATGGCGCGGGGCATTCATTCGCAGAGTGTGGCCCAGGAGTTTCTCGACCACTCGAACGAGGAACAGGGACATGCCGACGAGATCGCTGAGCGCATCGTGCAGTTGGGTGGCGCGCCCGATTTCGCTCCGGGGGGACTCACCGGCCGCAGCCACTCGGAATATGTCGAAGGCACTACTCTCGCGTCCATGATCCGCGAGGATCTGGTGGCCGAGCGGATCGCCATCGACGGCTACCGCGATATCATTCGATACCTCGCTGACGGAGACCCCACGACGCGGAGGATGATGGAGAGCATCCTCGCCAAGGAAGAGGAACACGCCGACGAGCTGGCCGATTTGCTGGTGACGTTCGTCGAGGAGTCGGACGCAGGGGGGCGGGCGACGAAGGCGAAGTGAGTGAAGGCGCTGCGCGTATTGGTTCGCAGGCCCACCGCGCCGCCCCCTTTCGCTCCTGCCATCCAGTTGCGGGTTGCCGCAGGCAGCATTGCGCTCGGAACGCTGGCCACGCTGGCGTCAGCTTTCGCGCTTTCGTGGGGAGAGAAGTTCCTGGTTCCGCTGTTGCTCGGCATCATCACCGCATACACGTTGAATCCTCTCGTCGCATGGCTCGAGTCGATCAGGATTCCGCGCGCCGTCGGGACCGTGGTCGTGATGACCGGTGTGCTCGGCGCGCTGGTGCTCGGCGCGTATTCGTTGCGGGGGGAGCTTCAAACGATCATCGGGCAGTTGCCCGAAACCGCAGCCAAGGTCTCCGCGGCAATCGAGCAGGTGCACATCGGCACGCCCGGGAACCTGCAAAAGATACAAAGCGCGGCAACCAAGGTGGAAAGGGCAACAGCACAGGCCGCGGGCGGTCCTCCCGCGACACGTGAGTCCGCGACGCACGTGGTCGTCGACCAGCCGACCTTCAAGCTTCAAAGCTTTCTGTGGGCGGGTTCGATGGGCGCCGTCGGAGTGATCGGACAGGCCGTGATGCTGGCTTTTCTGGTGTTCTTCCTGCTTCTCGGTGGTGATCAGTTCAAGCGCAAGCTGGTGCGCCTGGCCGGGCCCTCGCTGTCGAACAAGAAGACCACCGTTCGCATCCTGGACGACATCAACGGAATGATCCAGAAATACATGTTCATGCTGCTGGTGACCGACCTGCTGGTTGCGGCCCTTTCGTGGATCGCGTTTCGCTGGATCGGCCTCGACAATGCCGGCGCGTGGGCGGTCGCGGCCGGACTGCTGCATACCATTCCGTATCTTGGTCCCGGCGCCACGGCGGCGTTGACCGGCATGGCTGCATTCATGCAGTTCGAGTCGATTTCGAGGGCGCTCATCGTTTCAGGCGCCTCGCTCGCTATCGCCACCGTCGTTGGGTCATTTGTCGCTACCTTGATGGTGGGAAGAATCGCCCGCATGAATTCGGCAGCAGTATTCATCTCCTTACTGTTCTGGGGCTGGCTTTGGGGCGTCTGGGGTCTCCTGCTCAGCAGCCCCATCATCGTCATCGTCAAAGTCGTCTCGCAGCACGTGGACCGACTGCATCCGGTCGCGGAAATGCTCGGAGAATGAACCGACGTCGTGCTGGATGCATCCATTTCGACGCGCGTGTCGCGCATGCGAGGTACGGCGCGCACGCCCGCGACACCGTTTGCAATTGCGGAACAAAAAAAACCCTGACAATCGAACCGTCAGGGCCGGGTGTCAAAGCGGCGGTCGGCTGTGGTTCCGGCTCGTAGAAACCAGGGAGTCAGCCGCCGTTCCTTCAGGCGACTTTTTCCTTGTTCGCGGGTTTGCTTCCGCTCACGCCCGACATCGCCTTCGCAAGGACATCCTTCACCGCGGCCGCGGCCGCGTCACGCCCTTCGGTAATCGCTGCGGCGAACTGATCAAGGTAGTGCTGCGTCTCCTTGTTGTAGGGGGCAAAGCGCTCGCCGACCAATCTCGTCATCTCGGCCTGAGTCTTGGGCACGATCTCGAAGCAGGCGCGGGTAACTTCCAGGATTCTTCGCATGTTCGCCTGGTAGCGACCTGCCCATTCCGTCACCACGGACCCGGAATCCTTGGTGTTCAGCAGCGCTCTGAGCTGCTTGGCATTTTCGGCGAACGCTGCGTTCGCGGCATCGCTTTGCAGTTTGAAGAGCTGTTCGTTGGCCTCGGCCGTGATCGTTGCAATGCGCAACGCGGTCTCGAAGCTTGCCTGTCGGCTATCGGGAGTCTGTTGAACTGGATGATGTTGATTCGAATTCGACATGATGGACCTTTCAGAAATGAGTAATCGAGGCCATGCGGGCAATGCCCACATCGGCGTGTGCTTGGATTTCGACCGTTGCGCGGCGTCGCGCAAAAGCCGGAACCGGACGTACCGCGGGTTCTCGACCGGCTTTGGGGCATCGCGCAAGCTGTGCGGTGCCGGGGGGAGACGCCAAGGGTTGCAGATCCAACCTGGCAAAGACGGAAGGGCTGGAACTGCCCTCTCCGGAACAAGATCATCATAACACTTCCACAGCGAATCACGCGGGGCAATGCGCCGTTATTCCTCGTCCGATGCAGTTGCGATGATGGAAGACAGCGCCCTCGGTGTCGAAACGCTGCGATACGGGCAGGCGTAGCATTCGGTGGTCCAATCGGATTCTAATCGCGGCAACGATCCAGGGTAGGAATGCACTCACGTCGATACGGCTTGCGCCAGACGCACAGTGACGAAGAGCCGCCACTGCGTTCTGAATTGTTCAGTGCCGATCAGATGGAGCAGCACGGCAGGCGGCTCGCCACGCTGCACCAACTGGATCCGCGGCGGGCGGCCGACCGTCTTCTGGCTCGGTTGGCGGACAACGAAACCGTCCTCGACGAAGCCTGCGAGTTCCTGACCGCAGTGGTCAAGGCGAAGCGGCGGATTACGCCGGCCGCCGAGTGGCTGCTCGACAACTTCTATCTGATCGAAGAGCAGATTCGCACCGCGCGGCGACACCTGCCTCGCGGGTACAGCCGGGACCTGCCTCGGTTGAGCAACGGCCTCTCGAACGGGCTTCCGCGCGTATACGACATCGCTTTGGAGGCGATCTCGCACGGTGACGGCCGCGTGGATTCGGAGAGTCTCGGCAGGTTCGTGGCCGCATACCAGACGGTCACGGCGCTGGAGTTGGGCGAGCTATGGGCAATTCCGATCATGCTCCGCCTCGCGCTGATCGAGAACCTTCGACGGGTCGCGGTTCGCATGACCGCCGCCGGCGGCTCTCGTAACCGCGCTGAGGCGTGGGCGGATCAGATGACCGAGGCTGCGAGCACGGACCCGAAAAGCCTGATTCTGGTCATCGCCGACATGGCGCGATCGGACCCGCCGATGGTGGGCCCGTTCGTCGCGGAGCTTGCGCGCCGGTTGCAGGGACAGGGCCCGGCACTGGCGTTGCCGCTGACGTGGATCGAGCAGCGGCTGTCGGAGTCCGGTCAGACGATCGAGCAGTTGGTGCAGGCCGAAAACCAGCAGCAGGCGACCGATCAGGTCTCGATCAGCAACAGCATTGGGAGTCTTCGCTTCCTCGGGGCGATGGACTGGCGCGAGTTCGTCGAAGCCGCGAGCGTTGTCGACCAGGTGCTGCGCGAAGATCCGATCGGAGTCTACGGTCGCATGGATTTTGCGACGCGCGACCGCTATCGGCACGCGCTCGAGCGCATCGCAAAGCGCAGCCGACTGTCCGAAGGCGACGTCGCGCGCAGCGCAATCGACCTCGCACGCAGCGGTGGCGACGACCGCCGCGCGCATGTCGGTTATTACCTCGTCGGCCGGGGTCTGCGCCAGCTCGAAGACGCAGCCAGGGTTCATCTGTCGGGGTGGGGTGAGTTGCGGCGCCGTTGCGCAACGTCTGCACTCTCGCTCTACCTGGGCTCGATCGTGCTCCTGACAGCACTGCTTACCGGAGTCCTGATCATGCTGGCCGAGGCCGATGGGGCGCGCGGTCAACTGCTTGCGCTGGTCGGCTTCCTGTCGGTGCTCGGGACGAGTCAGCTTGCGGTCGCGCTGGTCAATTGGCTCGCCACCCTGTCGACCACGCCGCAGGCGCTGCCGCGAATGGATCTTTCTGCCGGGATCCCGTCGGGACTGCGCACGCTGGTCGTAGTGCCGGCGATGCTCACCAACCCTCGCGACATCGAGGCACTTATCGAGAGCCTGGAAGTCCGCTTCCTCGCCAATCGGGACGACCATCTTCACTTCGGCCTGCTGACAGACTTCAGTGACGCAGATCAGGAAGCGACCCCCGCGGACACGCCACTGCTTGCGCTCGCGCGACATGGCATCGAGGCGCTGAATCGAAAATATGGACCTACGAGCGCAGTCACCGGCGGCGATATCTTCTTCCTGTTCCACCGCCCGCGACGCTGGAATCCGGAAGAGCGATTGTGGATGGGCTATGAGCGCAAGCGCGGCAAGCTCGCAGAACTGAATTCGCTGCTGCGTGACGGATCGACCGAGTGTTTCTCGCTCATTGTCGGCGTACCCACCGTACTGGCAGAAGTGAAATATGTCATCACGCTCGACACCGATACCCAGTTACCCAGGGACGTCGCGCGACAACTCGTGGGTGCGATCGCCCATCCCCTCAACCGCGCTCGCTACGACGAGCGACTCGGACGAGTTGTCGAAGGCTATGGCATCATCCAGCCCGGCATGGCCGTGAGCCTGCGCAGCGCCAATGCGTCGCGGTATGCACGTCTTTGCGGTGGAGAGCCCGGAGTCGATCCTTACACGCGAGCGATCTCCGACGTCTACCAGGACCTGTTCGGCGAGGGATCGTACATCGGCAAGGGGATCTACGATGTCGATGCATTCCGGCAGGCACTCGGCGACCGACTCCCCGAAAACCGCATTCTCAGTCACGATCTGCTGGAAGGCTGTTATGCGCGCTCGGGGCTGATGAGCGACGTGCAGCTCTACGAGGATTACCCATCGCGCTACAGCGTCGACGTGACCCGAAGGCGCCGCTGGATCCGCGGCGATTGGCAAATCGCCACCTGGCTGCTCCCGCGCGTTCCCGGTCCCGGCGGATTGCGGTCGCGCAACCCACTGTCCACTCTGTCGCGCTGGAAGATCTTCGACAACCTGCGGCGCAGTCTCGCGCCCGAAGCGCTGATTGCGCTGCTGCTCCTTTCCTGGGCGCTTCCGATCATGTCGTGGGCGTGGACGCTCGCGGTGCTCGGGATCGTATTCATTCCGCCGCTTCTCACATCGGGTGTCGACGTATGGGCAAAGCCGCGCGAGGCGCTGCTGCTGCCGCACCTCGCGTCCACTGCGCATGCGGCCGGACGGCGCCTTGCGCGCGCGGTGTTCGTGCTCGCCTGCCTTCCCGACGAGGCATGGTTCAGTTTTCGCGGGTTGGTCCGCGCAAACTGGCGCGTGCTGGTCAGCCATCGCAAGCGTCTGGAGTGGACACCATCGAGCGAGCTCGGCAATGGAGACCCCGGCCTGCGGGCATCGTTCCGGTCGATGTGGGCCGCGCCCGTCCTTGCGTTGCTCGCGTTGTTCGGAGTGGCGCGCACGAATCCCGCTGCGCTCGCGGTAGCGCTGCCGATCCTTTGCCTGTGGTTTTCGGCTCCGATCGTCACATGGTGGGTCAGCCGGCCGATCGTGTCGCGCGACATCGCGTTCGCTCCCGGACAAATCGAGTTCCTGCGGATGCTCGCGCGCAGAACCTGGGCGTACTTCGAGACGGTCGGCGGAGTGGAAGACCACGGTCTCCCGCCCGACAACTTCCAGGAGCAGCCTGCAGAGACGACAGCGCATCGCACTTCACCGACCAACATGGGTCTCGCGCTGCTCGCGAATCTTGCGGCCTACGACTTCGGCTACCTCAGCGCGGGCGAGGTCATCGAGCGCAGCGCGAACACGCTGCGCTCGATGGCGACACTTGAACGTTATGGTAGCCACTTCTACAACTGGTACGACACC
>DATNCZ010000135.1:0-11667 GCA_035553335.1 Gemmatimonadaceae bacterium | reverse complement strand
ATGCCGGGTCCTACATCCTGTTCGTGTTTGCTACCGCCGCCGGGGCTCGCGCCGAACGAGCGCGCGAAGCCGTGCTGTGGATCTTGACGGTCGCGGTCGCGGGACTGGGCACGGCCTACGTGACGCGCGCCCCATTGTCGTCGTGGACCGGCTATGGCATGTGGGCGGGATGCGTCGCGTTCACGATGCTCATAGGGGCGGTGAATCTCCACCGCACGCAGACGGACCGAGTCAACGCGCGATTGCGCGTCGCGAACGAGGAAATCGAACAGTTGGCGGCGATCGCCGAACGTGAACGAATCGCGCGCGATCTGCACGACGTGTTGGGCCACACGCTCTCCCTCATCGTGATCAAAGCGCAGCTGGCCTCGCGACTCGCGGATCGAGATCCGACGCGGGCCGTGCGCGAGATTCGCGACGTGGAGGACGTCTCGCGACAGGCGCTCAACGAAGTGCGACAGGCGATCCGCGGGTATCGCGCGCGGCTCGAGGATGAGTTGGTCCGCGCGCGCCACCTGCTCGACGCCGCGAGCATTTCGCTGGCCGTGGATTCGTCGATCCAGACCGGCGACTTGGACAATCGCGAGGCGGTCGAGGAAGTCTTGGCGCTCGCACTGCGCGAAGCGGTCACCAATATCGTGCGCCATTCGCAGGCGCGCCGCGCCACCGTTCGTGGATGGCGCGACACGCAATCAGCGTCGCTGATGCTGGAGGTCACCGACGACGGTGTGGGCGCGAGACGGCATCCGATGCGCGAAGGCAGTGGAATTCGCGGAATGCGCGAGCGTGTCGAAAAGCTGAACGGCCAATTGACCGTCGACGCCGCTCACACGGGAACGCGCCTTTCTGTCGTGCTGCCGGCGACGGCGGACGAGCGGTTGAACGGCGCGACGTTGCGAGTCGAGCGCTCATGATTCGCGTCGTCATCGTCGAGGACCAGACGATGGTGCTCGGCGCCCTCGCGGCGTTGCTCGAGACGGAGCGGGATATCGCGGTCGTCGGCCGGGCGACAACCGGAGACGCGGCACGACAGATCGTCGCGGCGGAGCGTCCCGACGTTCTCATCACAGATATCGAAATGCCCGGAATGAGCGGCATCGAGCTGACGGAACATGTCGTGAAGCAGTTTGCGACGTGCGTTCTGATCCTGACGACGTTCTCACGTGCGGGATATTTGCGTCGCGCCCTCGAGGCGGGAGCTCACGGCTATTTGCTGAAGGACAGCAAGTCTGACGAGCTGGCGGGCGCGGTGCGCCGCGTCCATGCAGGGTTGCGCGCCGTGGCGCCGGAGCTGGCGCGCGACGCATGGATCGAGCGCGATCCTCTGAGTGCGCGCGAACGGCAGGTTCTCAAGCTCGCGAGCACCGGCGCGACCGGCCCGGCGATCGCGGCCTCACTCGGGTTGAGCGAAGGAACGGTACGAAACTATCTGTCGGACGCGATCGCGAAACTTGGGGCGAAGAATCGCGTCGAAGCCGCGCGGATCGCCGGAGACAAAGGCTGGCTCTGAACGCCGAAACATCGGCGACCCGGTTTACGAGCTAATCGGTCGCGGGAGGCTGAGCACCGCGAAGACCGCAAGCATCGCGGCTCCGAGCCAAGCACCGAGCGTGAACGGTACACCCGATACGCACGCCAATGCGAACCCCGCCGTCACCAGAAGCGCGCCGAGGACCAGAAAGGCGCGCCTACCGTATAGGAAGGCGAACGGCACATAGTGCGCGCCCATGATGACCATGATCGACGGATAGAACCACGCGGGGCGATAGAGCAACGTGATTGCGGCGAGCGGCAGGATCGCCGGGCCGGCGAGGGCGACGAACGGCGCCAACGGGCGAAGTGGGTTGGACGCGCTTACCGACGCGCGCGGCCGGACGGCACGGCAAAGCAGCACGGTCAGCGGAAACAGGAGAGCTCCGCCGAAGATGAGCGCGAGCACGGCGCTGCGTACCGAGAGCCATGTACCGCAGCATGCCGACGCGAGCCAGAACGCGGCGGAGATCGCCTGTCCCGGCGCCGCATTGACATATGACTCGCGCATCTCGCGTTGAGCGTCGGCGATGTTCATGGAATCTCGGAGGAAAATAAAGAAGTCGCGCTTCTCCGGAAACGAAGGGATCGCGCTATTTCGACGGCGACCGCTTCCGCCTCACGATCGAGAGCGCCGAGTCCAGCGCGGGATCGCGTCGGCGCTGCCAGTCTTCCGCCGAGCGGTGGACGACGACATCCGGTCGAAGACCAACACCCTCGAATGGCGCGCCGTCGGCGCGGTGTTTGGGCTGTCTTCGTCGATCGTCGTGGGTGGCAGCAGATTGAACGCCATAAATAGCGCCATACTTGACACCATACTTAACGCCAGCTATGATTCAATGTCGGCAGTTCTAATCATGCGCGACGGTCGACCGACCGTCGCTTACCGGTACTGAGGCGATGAGGAACCAGACGGCTAGTGACGCCGGCCGCGCGACGCGGCGCCGGCGGACGGCGAGTGCAGAACCGCTCCAAAAGATGAGCTTCCAGCTTCACGCATCAGTCGCGGACGCGATCCGCGCCGTCGTGAAGTCCGGCGAGGCGCCCAGCGCCAACGTCTTCGTGGAAGAGGCTGTGAAGGAGCGCTTGCGCGAACGTCGTCGCGAAAAAGTCTACGCTGCGTACGCTGAGGCGGCGGGAGACCCGGAGTTCATGGCGGAGATGCTGGACACCGATCGCGCATTCGACGCAACGGTCGGTGACGGAATGCAGTAGCTCGGCGTGAGCCTCGGCAGCGTGCGTACGACCCTGGTGTGGGGGGACACACCACGAACGGTTGGTGCTGTATGGGAAAACTGAAATGGCCTATTCAGGCGCAGTGCGTCGCTGGGATATCTACTGGGCGGACTTGGAACCCGCGGTAGGCAGCGAGCAGAAAGGCGAGCGACGACCGGTGATCGTCGTCTCGAATGACGGAGTCAACGCGAAGTTCACGGTCGTCACGGTCGTGCCCGTAACGAAGGCCGAAGGCAAGAAGCGGAAACTGTACACGTTCGAGGTGCTGCTCCCCGCTGGAACGATTACGGATGATCACGCAAGCGTAGTCATGCCGTACCAGATGCGAGCGATTTCGAAGCTTCGACTCCTCGAACGAATCGGACGGCTCGAAGATCCGACCTATCGGGAGGAGATCGAGACCCGGCTCTTGGAGCATCTCGACATCGCGTTCGAAGAAGAGTTGCCCGAAGAGTAAGGCACATCACCATGGAGAAGCGCTGCGTGGCAACGCGCGGCGCTTTTTTCATTTCCGGGCGACGAATGCAGAACGCTCGGCGGCATTCGTGAGTACGGCCGAATGTAGCGACGCGATCGCGAACGTCGCGGCAGACGACAGTCGTCGTGCCGCTGACATCGGATACGCGCCGAAGGCAGGAGCGGCCGATGTCAGTACAACTCGAGCTGATTCCACGAAATCTGAAGTCTGGCGTCTCGGCCCAGCCTGCGACCGACGCCACGGATCGCATTGAGGAGATGCTTGGCCGTTACCTCGGCGCGGCAATCCTCGACGCCATCGGAAACCCCGACGTCACCGAGGTCTATGTCAATCCGCAGGACTGCGCCGTGCGTTACGAGACGCGCTCTCGCGGTAAAGTCGACAGCGGTCAATCCATCGACGCGCACCGTGTCGAGATGTTCCTCAACGCCGTCGCGACGCGACTCGGTGTCACCCTCACGTGCACGACGCCGCGCCTCGAAGCAGAGTTGCCGGCGCGCGTCTTCGCCGGCGCGCGATTGCAGGGATTCGTGCCGCCGGTGACGTCCGGCCCGGCATTCAACATTCGCAAGCCCGCGAGCTCGATCTTCTCGATCGACGACTACGTCAAGTCAGGTGTGCTTTCCGAGGATCAGGGAATCGTCCTTCGGGCCGTCGTTGCGGAACGCAAGAACATTCTTGTCGTGGGCGGCACCAACACCGGCAAGACGACGCTCGCAAATGCGTTGCTGCACGAAATTGCCGTGCAGTTCCCTTCCGACCGCATCGTGCTTCTCGAAGATACCGTCGAGTTGCAGTGCTCGGCGCGGGACCAGCTCGCACTGCGGACAACGTCGTCCGTCTCGCTCGCGGAACTGCTGCGCAGCGCACTAAGGACGAGCCCGAGCCGAATCATCGTCGGCGAGGTCCGCGGCGCCGAGGCGCTCGATCTACTCGACGCCTGGGCGACGGGACATCCCGGCGGCGTTGCAACACTACATGCGTCGTCGAGCGATGGCGCGCTGAACCGCCTCGACCGCCTGGCTCAACGAGCCAATGTGCCGCCGCAGTCGGAGTTGGTCGCGGAGGCCGTTCATCTCGTCGTGATCATCGAAGGCGGACATTCACGCCGCCGCGTGACGGAGATCGCACGCGTGCGCGGAGTCGATGCTCAGGGGCACTTCCGTCTTCAACGACTGCACGAAACGCATCACTAACCGGAGGATCACGATGAGAATACTGCTCCTACTTCGACGTACGCTGTCGCTCGCCGCCGTTGCGCTTCTGACGCTGCCGGCGGTCGCACTCGCAGCGCCCGCAGGCGCCGGCGCGGACATGCCGTGGACCGGCCCCCTCCAGAGTCTTCTGGACAATCTCAGCGGAACCACTGCACGCATCCTCGGCGCGCTCGCGTTCGTCGTCGGCGGCGCAATCTGGGCGTTCACACGCCACGAGGAAGGCGCGAAGCGATTCGGTCAGGCGATCGTTGGTATCGCCGTCATGATTGGCGCGGCGGGCATCGTGAACTCGCTCGCATTCGTCGGAGCGATCGTCTGATGTGGGCCACGGCCGCCGGAACCGACCGCGCGAACGTGGACGATCGTGCGACGCACGTCATCCACGCATCGCTCATTCGCCCCGTGCTATTCGCGGGTGCAGAGCCGCCGGTCGTGATCGTAGAAACCTGCGTCGTTTTCGCGCTGCTCTTCGTCGTCGGCATTCACGTGACGACGGTGGCGATTGCCGTCTTCTGGCTCACCGTCGTGCATAGCACAATGGTCTGGGTCGCGAAGCAAGAGCCTCAGATGACCATGCTGTACGTTCGCAGTCTCAGCGGTCGCGACTTCTATGTGGCGCATGCACGCGCTCATACGCCAACACCGGCGCCGCACCCGGCGATACCGGCTTGGCGGTAGTGGAGACTCGACTGTGGACCTCCTGACTCTATCGCTTGGGATCGGAGCTGGGGCGCTCGCGTCGCGGGCGACTAAACGCCTCCGCGAGCATCGGAGCGAACCCGCTGGCGTCGCGGATCTGCTCAACTGGGGATTCGTCGTCGACGATGGTCCGCCCGCGATCGTTCTCCAGAAGGACGGCAGCTTGCTCGCCGGCTGGCGATATCGCGGCCCCGATCTCGCCGCTGCGACGGTCGAGGAGGTCGACGCGTTGAGTGCGCACGTCAACGACGCTCTTCTTCCCTTCACTGACAATTGGATGTTCCACATCGATGCGATTCGTCGACCGGCATCGACGTATCGCGCGGACCGTTTCCCTGATCCAGTTTGCCAACTCATCGACGATGAGCGTCGTGAGGCGCACAACACGGATCAGCGACGTGTCGGTGGCCAATTCGAGACGAGCTATTACCTCGTGGCGACGCACCTCCCTCCCGGAGACGCGATCGCGCGTGTTGCATCTTTCTTCGTTCAGGGTGCGCGCGATGGTACGGCCATTCAGTCGACCGAGTCCCGCGCGTGGGATTCGTTGCTCGCGAAGTATCGCGCAGCACTAGCGGCACTCGAAAGCCGGTTGGCAACGCGGCTTGCCTTCGAGCCTCTGAACGCGGACGCATTGCTGACACATCTTCACGAGTGTCTGACCGGTCTCGTTCATCCGGTGCGCACTCCGCCGCACGGTTCCTATCTCGACAGCGTTCTGTCGGATCAGCAACTGGTCGGCGGGTTCGAGCCGGCGATCGGAAACAACGCAATTCGCGTTGTCGCCATTCAAGGCTATCCGGACCGGTCGCGCGCCGGAGAACTCGACGCACTCAACGCTCTTGGCTTCGGCTTCCGCTGGTCGACTCGGATCGTTCCGCTCGGCACGCGCGAGGCTTTGCGGCTCATTCGTCGCCACCAGCTTCAGTGGTTCAAGAAGCGGAAGGGCGCTGCCTCGTGGGCGCAGGAATTGGTATCGGGCGGTCGCGCGAAAATTCCAAATCCCGACGACGCGCTCTGGGTTGACCAGGACGCGCGCGCAATGGCCCAGGATTCGGCATCCGCGGCCGGAGAGAACGCGCGTGGTGATGTTCGGTTTTGCTACGTGACTCAGTGCGCAGTGATCATGCACGACTCTCGCGACGTCGCGACGGTGTCCGCTTCGGAATTGTTGAAGACGTTGGGCGATGCCGGCTTCACCGGCCGAGTAGAGACGGTGAACGCGCTCGATGCATATCTCGGCAGTCTCCCTGGCCATGGATACCCGAATCTCAGGCGGCCGCTGCTCTCGACGCGCAACATCGCTGACCTACTGCCGCTCACGAGCGTGTGGCCGGGTCTTCGCCACAATCCGAGCCCACTTTTTCCGCCAAATAGTCCGCCTCTCCTGTGGGCGAAGACGGCCGGCGCGACACCGTTCCGTCTCAACATTCATGACTCGGACGTTGGACACACGATGGTCTTCGGTCCAACGGGCGCGGGCAAGTCGGTCCTACTGGGGCTCCTCGCGGCGCAGTTCCGACGCTACGCCGGCGCGCAGGTGTTCGTTTTCGACGTCGGATACTCGATGTGGATGCTGGCGACGGCCGCGGGCGCGCTGCATCACGACTTGGCTGCGGGGCGTCCTGACGCTCTTCGTCTCCAACCGCTCGCCGCGATTGACGAGCCGACCGAACGCGCATGGGCGGCCGACTGGATTGAGATCGTCGTTGGGCTTCAGGGACTGACGATCACACCGCAGCTTCGTGCGCGCATCGATCGAGGTCTCGAACTGCTCGCGCGCAATGAGCCTAGGCATCGCACGCTGACAGAGCTGTCTGTCCAGGTCCAGCATGAGGCGCTTGCCGCGGCATTGCGACCGTACACCGTCGCCGGTCACTACGGCGAGCTGCTCGACGCCAACACCGATGATCTCGAGCCGTCCAGCTTCGAAGTATTCGAGCTGAAGCATCTGCTGGCGCTGGACGATCGAGTCGCCGTTCCAGTTCTTCTCTACCTCTTCCGCCGTGTCGAACGCCGACTCAATGGACGTCCGACGCTGATCGAGGTCGACGAAGCGTGGATGGCGCTGATGCACTCGCTGTTCGGAGCGCGCATCCATCAATGGCTGCTCACTCTGCGCAAGCAGAACGCGGCCGTCGTGCTGGCAACTCAGAGCCCGGCGCAGCTCGCACAGCTTCCCTTCCGGCATACGATACTCGACTCGTGTCCGACGAAGATCTATCTGCCGAATCACGACGCCGGTACTCCCGGCCAAGTCAGCTTGTACCGCGAGTTGGGACTCAACGCGCGCGAGATCGAGAGCATCGCGCAAGCCGTTCCAAAGCGGCACTACTACTTCAAGTCGCCGCGAGGTAGCCGGCTGTTCGAGCTGGGGCTCGGACCCGTGGCGCTCGCATTCCTCGCCGGGCAGGCCGGCGCAACGCTCGACGAAACGCGTCGCGCCGTGAGCAACATGACAGCCGTCGAACCGCAATGGCAGACGGCGTGGCTCGAATCTCTTGGCTTGGATCAGTGGGCCGAGCGACTTCGCACACTCGATGGAGGTTCCCGTGAGGACGATTCCGTTCGCGGCTTACTCGCGGCCGTTTAGGCTTGCTCTGCTTGTGGCGCTAACAATCACCTTGTCAGGGACCAGCGTCCACGCGCAGCTAGGCGGTGGGATCGTGTTCGATCCGTCGAACTTCGCTCGCAACGTGCTGCACTATGCGCGTCGTCTCGAGCAGATGGACCTTCAGCGCCAGCAGCTCGAGCAGCAGCTCGTGGCGATGCGAAAGCTGCCGAATCCGCCGATGCGTGACATCTCGCAAACGGTTGGGCAGCTCAATGCGCTCATGGCTGACGGACGCGCGCTGTCCTATCAGCTTGCGAATCTCGACCAGCAGTTTCATGCGACGTTCCCCGTTGATCAGTCATATCGTGATTGGCCTACGGACCGACGTGCTCAGGCTCAACGCACCGTCGCAACCATGAGCGCTGTTCTCGCGGGAGCGCGCGCACAGGCACAGGTCTTCAACGAGGGACTTGGGCGCATCGCCCAGATCAAATCACAGGTCGGTTCGATCCAGGGCCACGAAGCGGCACTGGAGCTACAGAACACGGCCACTGTGTTCAGCGCTGAGGAGCTGATGCTCCTTCGTCAGGCACTGATGGCACAGACGTCGATGCAGGCGGTGTACTACGCGGACCGCGTTAACTCCGAGGCGCAGCAGGCTGCGACCATCGATGAACACCTCAGCGGTTTGACCGCACCTGCTCGGCGTGGCCGTCCTATCTCGCTGCGGGTTGACCGGCCATGATCGGCGCTCGCGCATTTCGGTTTTGGGTCGTTACGGGTGTACTCGTGGTGTTCGCGGGCATCACTGGCGCCGCGACGATGTATCGCGCCTATCGCGCTCACCGCGATAGCGAACAGGCCGCGGCGATCCAGAAGCAACTCGGCCGCCTGGCAGCGCCGGCCCGGCGGAGCACTCCGGTTTCACTTCGCACCGACAGGCGGTGACCCTTGTCTCGTCGCGCGATCGCATTCCGGTCAATCGTCGTCGCCATCGGCGCAATGTTGGCGACGGCAGCGCTCGCGCACGCCCAAGCGCCGGCGACTTCGCCGCAAGAAGCGCCGGTCCTCGACAACATTCGTCAAACGTACCAGGCCGCGGCTCGCGGCTGGCTTCCGCGCCTCGTGCCGATCGCGCAGCGGCTCTTCATCCTGCTCGCCGCAATCGAATTCGCGATCTCCGGTGCAGTATGGGCGCTCAAGCGCGAGAGCTTGGATGAAGTCGCGGGCAAGTTCCTTCTCAAGTTCACGCTGGTCGCGTTCCTGCTCGCGCTCATCACGAGCTTCCAATTCTGGATTCCGCCAATCGTGAATGGCTTCGCCGCGGCCGGCGAGCGAGCCATCGGGCAGACGACGACGGTCAATCCGTCCGACATCATCGATATCGGGCGGGAGAATGCGATGCTCGTCATGCAGAGCCTGCACGTGAGCGTGATCCTGCAAGATCCCGCGATGGCGATCTACGGCGCGCTGAGCGCGTTCGTCATCGCGATCGCATTCATGGCCGTCGCCGCGCAGCTCACGCTCGTGATCATCGAGAGCTACATCGTGCTCGGCGCCGGCGTCCTATTCCTCGGCTTCGCGGCGTTCCGCGGTACGGCGTCCTTCGCGGAAAACCTGATCGCGTATGCGCTGCACGTTGGTGTGAAGATCTTCTTCCTCTATCTCATCGTGGGGATAGGGACCGAGCTCGCACGAAGCTGGCCGGCCCTCATCCAGTCGAGCGATTTCTTCGGCCCGGTCAGCCCGTTGTTCCAGGTCGTAGGCGGTGCATTGATCTTCGCCGTCTTGGCGATCGCAGTACCGACGACCGTCGCGGCACGTCTTGCGGTGCGGCCGAGTATCGGAATCGCCCACGCCTTGCGCGCACTGAGCTGACGTAGGAGTGGCAACATGCGCAGTCTGTCGTTTCTGAGTGGTGCCGATGGCTTGGCGAATGGCGCTCCACCGCACGTGTCGAACGGCTCTGATGTCGCCGAGGAAGCGCGACAAAACGCCATCGTCGCCAACGCTCGCCGCGACTTCTCGAGCGCCTTCGGCGACCTCGCTCGTGGAAAGCGCAACTGGCAGTTGATCGCGTTCGCGCTCGGCGCAGTGGTGCTCGTGCAGGCGGCGACGGAGTTGCGTCTGTCCGCCGCAGCGCACCCTGTGCCCTACGTCGTCGAAGTGGATCGTCTCGGCGGCGTAACCGCGGTCGCGAGCGCCGAGCAAATGCGCGAACCCGATACACGACTCGTGTCGTCGCAGCTCGCTGACTTCGTGCGGTCAGTCCGCACGGTCTTGCCGAGCGTAGCATCCACGGCGCAGGCCGATCTCCTGCGCCGTGGCTATGCCTTCACATCCGCCGACGCAGCGGGCTTCCTGAACGCGTATTTCAGCGATCCGACGCACGATCCGCGATTGCTTGGATCGCGCATCGCTCGCGACGTGCGGATGACAAGCGCCCTGAAGGTGCCGGAGCCGAGCGGCGGGCGGCGTGGCTCCTCGTCGCGCGCTCAGACATGGCGCTTGCAGTGGGTCGAAACCGATCGGCCTCTCGGCCCGCTCGACGTCGGCGATTCGACCAACGTCTCAGCGTGGGAAGGCTACGTCACGCTCGACATCGTTCCGCCGCGAACGGTGGAGTCGATCCAAGACAATCCGCTCGGAGTTCGCATCACGTCGATCACGTGGACGCGGCTTGCCGGCCAGGTCGTTCCTCCTGATCCGAATCATACACGTACGGACTCGTCTCACGATGGAGGTGTTCGATGACGACTCATATCACGTTCACACGTGCGGCCATGGCGCTCGTCGCGCTCCCTTGCACGTTGACTGCGCAGGCACCGGCGTCGCAGGGAA
Organism: Gemmatimonadaceae bacterium; assembly: GCA_035553335.1. GTDB lineage: Bacteria > Gemmatimonadota > Gemmatimonadetes > Gemmatimonadales > Gemmatimonadaceae > Fen-1247. The sequence continues at coordinate 1,112 of DATNCZ010000135.1, read as the reverse complement.
AGCCGGCGATGTCGACATCACTGGCCGCCGCAACGACGAATCGCGATATCGTTCGCACGAAGATAGATAGCACGCGAACGGCCGTAGCCCCAGCAACCGATCAGATCGACGCCGCAACGCGCGACTTCAAGACGACCGGCGTTGCTCGGGTCGTCATGGAGGGCAACTTCATCACCTTCCCTTACGGGCATTCGCAGCCAACGCTGACCTGCGCGCGTCTTCGTGCGTGCATCATCGAGCTGCAAGCTGGCGAAATCGTGCTGAGCCGGATCGCCGGTGACCTCGAGCGTTGGGAGATTGCGCCGGCGCCCTCTGGACCGGATGGACGAACGACACTCGTCGTCGTGAAGCCGAAAGACTGCGACCTCACGACGAATCTGGTTCTCGCGACCGATCGGCGCATCTACGATCTGACGCTTGACTCCGGGCCATGTCGCGTCGCTGCGGGACGAAGCGCGACGAATCCGCAGGACCCGTACGTGCGACACGTCCGATTCTACTATCCCGACGAGACGATCGCGCAGTGGGCGAAGCCGACGCCGCCTCGTGTCGAAGCCGATCTCACGCAGCTCAACTTCAACTACGACGTCAAGCGGGACAAGCAGTTCCCTTGGCAGCCCGCGCAGGTGTTCGATGATGGCGCACACGTGTACATCAAACTCCCTGACGCAGCGCGGCATGCTGACGCACCTGCCCTTTTCATGGTCGCGGAGGATGGAAGTCGAACGCTGCTCAATTACACGGTCGTCGGCGATACGTACGTCACCGATCGCGTGTTCGATCGAGGTGTTCTCGTCACCGGAGTCGACGGAAAGGAGCGAACCGTGACGATGGAAAAGCGAGGTCGCAAATGAAACGGGGACTCAGGGCTCAGGTCCTCGACCTATTCGCGACCGAGCCGAACGCCAATGCGGGTTCACAGGCCGGAGCACCGCTATCGACGATCGCGCGGCCGGCACCGCCGCTCGCCAAGCGGCTCAATCGAAATGCGCTCACGGTCGCTGCCGTGATCATGGGAATGACTGTGATTGGGTCATTGGTTGTATTGCGAGGCGACTCACAGGCAACTCCTTCGCATACGTCGGCTGATCCAAGACTCGTGGACGCCGCAA
>DATNCZ010000134.1:0-6584 GCA_035553335.1 Gemmatimonadaceae bacterium | reverse complement strand
CAACCGTCTGGCTGGACGAAGTGCGCTCGTAACGGGCGCATCGCGAGGCATCGGTGAGGCGATCGCGCGTGCTCTGGCCAGTGACGGAGCGCGAGTCGCACTCGTTGCACGTACGGAGGATGCCCTGCAACGTGTTGCGGGTCAGATTGGCCAGGGCGCCTTCGCCGCGCCATGCGACGTTACCAATGAGACATCGGTGCGCGGGATGGCGGAGCGTGTGGAAACCGAGATGGGGGGCGCTCCAGACATCGTCGTGAACAATGCGGGGGTCTTTCAGGTCGCCGCGATTACGGAGATGCCGATGCGGTTGTTCAGCGACGTACTCGACACCAATCTGTTCGGCCCGTTTCTGATCGTCCACGCGTTTGCGGCGAAGATGAAACAGCGTGGAAGCGGACACTTCGTCAGCCTGGGCTCGATCGCGGACCGCGGAATCTTTCCCGAGAATGGTGCGTACGCACCGGCCAAGTACGCGTTGCGTGCAATGCACGAGGTGCTGCGCCTGGAGTTGAAGGGCTCTGGCGTTCGCGCGACGCTCGTTTCACCGGGACCGGTCAATACGGACATGTGGGATGGAATCACCTTCAGCGGACCCGAACGGATCGTGCCGGATCGCGATGCGATGCTCACCCCGGGTGACGTGGCGTCAGCGGTGTTGTATGCAGTGACGCAGCCAGCAACGGTCAACGTCGACGAGTTGCGGCTGTCGCACTCGTGATGCAAGCATAACACGCTGGAACGGATTGCTGGATGTTCATCGAGCTACTGGATGGCTTGCGCTGCACCGCCGACCATCGTCAGATCCCGCTGGTTGCGGCAATACTTCAACGCGACGATCGCCTGGTCGTGCAGGGGTTGCTCGGCTGTCCGACCTGCCGCCGCGAATACGAGATCGAGGGCGGTGCAGTGTGGTTCCGCGACCGGAGTGCCGGAGCCGGCACCGGGGAGTTGTTGCCACGCGATGACGAAGGTGCGATCCGTGTCGGCGCATTCCTCGCGGTTGCCGATGGGGCGACGATCGCACTGGTGGGTGACTGGGCGCGGTACGCGATCGAACTCGCGGCGCTGGTTGGATTGCGCGTTTATGCCGTCAACCCGCGAGAACCCATCGGGGAGTCGGAGCGCGTTGGAACGCTTTACTCCGATAACCGCCTGCCGGTTACCGACAGCTCGCTCCGTGGCGTCGCGATCGATGAAACAGGCTGGTCGGGGGATGAGTTGAGGCTTGCCGCGCGCGCTCTCTCGCCCGGCGGGCGGATGGTCGCGCCTGCAACGCTGCAAGTGCCACCTGAGATTGAAGAGGTAGCGCGCGACGATCGCTGGTGGATCGGCGAGAAGCGTGGTCCGCTAGTGGCGCTCCACCGGCGCTGATCCAGTCGCCTCCACGTCGGAATAGACAGCGTCGATCAGATGCTTGTAGTGATCGTCGATCACACGTCGCTTGACCTTGAGCGTCGGCGTAAGCTCGCCGCGATCCACGGAGAAATCCGCCGGCAGCAGCGTGACCTTCTTGGGTGTCTCGAAGTGCGCGAGATCGCCAAGGCTGGATAGCGTCTCCCGCTCCATCTTGGCGCGCACTTCCGGAAGCGCGATCAGCGTTTCATGGTCCGAGAAGACGAGTCCCTTGTAGCGCGCCCACTTTTCCAACTGGTCGAAATCCGGAACGACCAGCGCCATGGGGAATTTGCGCCGGTCGCCTATGAGCACCGCTTCCGCGACGAACTTGCTGCGTTTCATCAGCGCTTCGATCGGCTGCGGCGCAATGTTCTTTCCGCCCGCCGTAACCAGCAGATCCTTCTTGCGATCCGTGATGGTAAGGAAGCCGTCGTTCAGCACGCCGATGTCGCCGGTGTGAAACCATCCACCGGAATCGACCGCTTCCTTCGTCATCAACGGCTTGTTGTAGTAGCCCACCATCACGTTGGGGCCCTGCACCAGAATCTCGCCGTCTTCGGCAATGGAGATCGACACTCCGGGAATTGCCATGCCTACGGTTCCGATACGGAACGCGCTGGGCGTGTTCACGGCGACGACCGGCGAGGTTTCCGTGAGGCCGTAGCCTTCGAGGATAGTGAGACCGGCGGCGTAGAAGAACTTGTTGATTTCTGCCGAGAGGGGCGCACCACCGGATACCATGTATCGCAGCCGTCCGCCCGTGCGGGCCTTGAGCTTGGAGAAGACGAGCCGTTGCGCGAGCGAGTATTTCAGCGCCAGGACACCGCGCGGTGCGTCACCGGCAAGCTTCACGTCCGCCCACTTGTCACCTGTCGCGCGGGCCCAGAGGAAGATTCGCTTCTTGACCGCACCGCCAGTCATTCCGGTCTCGACGACGCGTGCGTACATCTTTTCATACAGGCGCGGGACAGAGATCATGAGCGTCGGACGGACGTCGAGCATGTCGTCCGGCACTGTCGCCGTGGATTCCGCATATGCAATGGAAGTTCCGGTCGCGAACATCAGATAGTGTCCGGCCATCCGCTCCAGGATATGCGACAGCGGGAGGAAGCTGAGTGCAACGTCATTTCCGGCGAACGGGATCATCTCGCGCGATGCAGCGACGTTTGAATGGATGTTGTCGTGCGTCAGCATGACGCCCTTAGGCTCGCCGGTGGTGCCCGAGGTGTAGAGGAAGGTAGCTATGTCGTTGGGCCGTACCTGCAAGGCGCGCTCGCGGTGCCGCGCGGCGGCGTCGGGCGGCTCGTCCTCCGCGCCGCGTCGCTCGAATTCGGCCATGCTGAAATCCGCCAGACCCGACTCCACGGAATCGAAGCTTATGACGGATCTGAGCGTGGGAAGTTGATGGCGTATCGTCGCAACCTTCTGAGCCTGTTCCGCGGTGGAGACGAAGATCGCCATTGCGCCCGAGTCTTTCAGGATGTACGCAATCTGCGAATCCGGCAGCGTGGGGTAGATCGCAACATCGGTCACGCCTGTCGTGAGGCACGCAAAGTCGGCGATCGCCCATTCAGGACGGTTCTCGGAAAGTATCGCGACACGATCACCCGGTTTTGCTCCCATCCATTGCAGCGCGTACGCGACGTGGCGCACACGCTCCAGCATGGCGCGATGCGAAATTGGCTCATAGCGCCCTCCGATCTTCACCTGCAGCGCGTCCGGCTTGTCGTACCGCTCGATCGCCTGAAAGAACAACTGGTTCAGGGTACCGGGCTCCGGGCGTGGTCCACCGTTTACCACGAGCATCTACAGCTCCAGTCTTACGGGTGCGGCTTTACCTCGAGTACAAACCGAACGGGTGCGCCGGCGACGGCAACACCGCGGTAACGTACCGTAGCGATCACCACTACGGAATCGTTGACACTCGTGAGACTCAAGGGCCGAAGCCGGATTCGTCGCTGCGAAGTGCCGGTTGCGTCGGTCGTGTCCACTGTCGATTTCCGGCCACCGTCGCGCGTCACCAGCTGCGCCAGAAGCGTATCGCTGGGATATGCGATTCGGTAGCTCACGATATATGAGCGCACCGGCAGCGGTGTCGAGACCGGAACACGATGGCCCACTTGCAGCGTGAGGGGATTCGAGATGTTGGCCGTCGTATCCGTGAGAGAATACAGCAGCGAATCGGTGGTACTGGTGGTGCTCACGGTGTCCGGCAGCGGAACGATATAGAGAGTGTCGGGTGCGGACTGCAGCGCGCCGGAAACCGCGATGATCCTTACAGGAGTACTGCGCGCGGTGTCCGCCACGACGTATCCCGTTACGCTGTCCACCCTCGCGCCTGCGTCGGGTGTGCGAAACCTCACCGCAATAGACGAGAGAGCGTTACCCTCGATGTTGAACACGGAACCGTGCAGCGGACGAGCAACCCCGAGCGAATCGCGCAGAGAGTCGTTCGCCACGATAGAGGGGAAGGGCAGCGTGTCGATGGCGATCGCCGCGGCGAATTTCGGATCGGTGTTGATCTCCGCGCACGCGCCCGCTCCCAGTACGGCTGCGGCGAGCAGCAGCGCGATCGACGCGGGAATACCACGGTTGCGCGACATCACCTTGCGGACCAGCTCAGCCATCCATGCGCTCGACGAGCGCAGTTGCGATGTTGATGTACGCCTGCGCCGCGGCGTCAGCAGGGCTGCGCGTCACTACAGGCTGACCGGCGGCGAACGCATCCGCCGCTGCAACTGTGCGCGGCACGAGCTGGCGGAAAACGATGTTCGCGGGCAGGTGCTGCCGGACGTACTCGACGACGCGCTCGCTGGCCGGATTGTTGGGCTCGTACATCGTCAGAATGAGGCCGTCCAGTATCAACTGCTCGTTGAGCTCGACGACGCTCTGAATCCCGCGAAGGATCTGCGGCGTGGTCTGCAACGCAAGCGGCTCGCACTGCAGCGGCACCACTACGTGCTGGCTGCCGAGCAGTACCTTGTGCGTGATGGGACCGAGCCCGGGCGGGGTGTCGACCACTACGATGTGACAGCGCTGGCGCGCAGTTTCCAGCAGCTCGGGAAGCAACTCCGAATCGGCGACCAGGCTCTGATATGCGAGGTGATCGGCTTCGTCGCTGACCGTGCCCGCGAGAATCACGCGCAGCCATGGCAGCATCGTGGGAAGAATCACGTCGCGCAGCGCACACTCGCCGCTCAGATAGTCGGCGAAGCCGTAGACCGAGTGGTCCTTGCGAAGCCCAACGCCGTAACGGACGGCGCCTTGCGGATCCACGTCGATGATGAGCGTCTTGAGTCCGCGTCGCGCGAATGCGGCGGCCAGATTCACCGCGGTGGTCGTCTTGCCGACGCCACCCTTCTGGCTTACGACGGCGAGAACTGAACCCACTTACGCAGGATCCTCTGGCGGCTGATCCATCGTCAGATCAGCGTCCACGGAATCGGTCGTCACTTCACCATCGCTGGTCCGCAACGCATCCAGCGTTTCTCTCGCGTGCGTGACCCAGCGCGTGGCTTCGGGACTCTTGGGTGCGTCGAGCAGAAATGCGTCGAGATGATATGCTGCGTCTGCGATGTCACCGCGCTTGAGCAACAGGAAGGCCAGTCCGTAGTGCGCTCCCGCCAGCCGCGGCTCGATGTGCAGCGCGCCGCGGTAACAGCGGATTGCCTGCTCCGGCTGGCCGACCTTGGTGTACGCAATCGCCATGTTCTGGAGCACCTTGAAATTGCTCGGCTGGTCCCGCATTGCGAGACGATACGACGTCAGGGCAGCGTCGTAATCGCCCTGACGCTCGAGCGCGAGGGCCTCGCTCAAGTAGTCCAGCTTTTGTGGCTTCTGTGTTGCAGTTTTTCCTGTCAGCCGGCTCCAGAACGACATTAGGGGAAGCTATCGAGGACGCACCGTTCGGGCTAGCTTGCTATCATGCCTCGACGCACATCGATCGATCCGGCGCGCGGGGTCCTCGTGGTAGAGTGGCCCCTTTTCGGCGAACTCTCCCGCGGACTTGCCCTCAAGGTGGCGCGCGCGTACCAGCCGGACATCGTCGTGGGAGTCGCCACGGCGGGGGTCGTGCCGGGCGCCGTCGTGGCCGCCATGCTGGGCCGCGACTTTCATTCGATTCTCGTGAGCCGGAAATATCACTCCGAAGTCATCCGTGAAACGCCCGCCGTCTTTGGCGAGGCGCCGCCGCAGGCGTTGAATCGCCGAGTGCTGCTGGTGGATGAGACGTGCGACGGCGGCGATACGCTACGGCTGGCGATCGCGGCGTTGCACCACGTGGGCGCAGTCGAGGTGAGAACAGCTGTTTGTTTCCGGACTGGAAGCTACGAGCCGGATTATCACGCGCTGGCGACCGAGAGCGCCGTGGTGCTGCCGTGGGATCGCGAAGTCATCGTCGACGGAACACTCGTTCCAAATCCGGTCTACCGGGAGCTGCTGAACGGGTAGGCCGCAGCGAGTAGCCGGCGTCGTCACCCCCGCGTTCGCGGGAATGACGACGGACAGACGGCTTCCCGTCACTTTCCGTCTACGAATTCTCCGCGTACTTCGCGCCGATCATGTCCACGTTTCCTGCGAGAAAGCGGCATTTCTCACTGTCCGTCGCCGGTCCCTCCACTTCGAGCACGGCGACCGGGTAGTCGGCGAACTTCCCAAGGAATGCGCCGATGATACCGACCGTCAGATGACAGCCGCGCGGGTCGGGCTGGTCGTCGACGTGTGCTTCCCAGCAGCCGGTGATCTCGACTGCGCAGAAGGCTCCATCGGCTTCGGAAAACGATGTCTGGCCCCAGCCGGACTGGGTCCAGAATTCGCCGGCCCGCTGAAAGAAGCGCTGGATTTCGAGTTCCTGCGGGTCGACGTTGTCCTTTGCCTGGACGAACGCCGCAAAGGCATCGTACATCGCGTCACCGCCAGCGAAGGCGGCATCTCGTAGCGCGAACACGGTGTCGAGGTCCGGTCGCGTGAGCATGGCCTTCCGAAGCGCCAGGAGCGCACGGGGCGGGACTGATAGAAGCGGCGGATTGTTGGTATTGGTCTCGTTCACTCTATTGCCCGATCCGGTTGAACAGCTCGCTCTCGTCTATTATCGGAACGCCGAGCGCATTGGCCTTGTCTAATTTGCTTCCCGGCTCCGTCCCTGCAAGCACGAACGTCGTCGCCTTGGAAACCGAGCTGGTCACTCGGCC
>DATNCZ010000133.1:0-13288 GCA_035553335.1 Gemmatimonadaceae bacterium | reverse complement strand
TAGCCGATGACGAGACATACGGAGAGCTGCAGGGCCGCCTGTCCGAACTCGGCGCGCTCGCCCTGATCGAGGCACTCACACTGATCGAGCTGGGCCACGTAACAGAGCATGCTCAGGACGATTCGCTGGCGACTTACGCGGCCAAAGTGGATCGAGACACTACTCGCATCGACTGGTCGCTCAGCGAGCACCAGGTTGCCAACGTGATACGCGCCTACGACCCCAAGCCCGGCGCCTGGACGACCCACCGCGGGTCCGATCTCAAGCTTTTCGGAGCGAGACGCATTTTCGACATGTCCGGGTCTCCTGGCGAGGTACTCGCCGCCGATGAGGATGGCCTCGTCGTTGCATGTGGCGACGGCGCTGTTAGACTCTGCGATGTGCAGCCAGCCGGCAAGCGACGCATGCAGGCGATCGACTGGCATCGCGGTCGTGGTATCTCCATAGGCGATTCGCTCGGCTGATCACCCAAGCGTTCTGGAGCACGCGGGGCGGACGCAAGGCGCGCGGCCGGTTTTTGAAATGTGTCGCGCCGGCTCAACGGGTGTTGGACGCAAGCGGCAGTGAACCGATCTGGCAGCACGTCTGAAAACGGTCAAAACGGGCATGCGCCGGCGCTTGGATTGGCTCAAATCTCAGGCGAAAACCAGGTCACTCCGCTTCACGACGCCGTCTCCCCGCCGGCAGATCACTGGGAAATCGAGGCCTACGCCCGGGAAACAGGGCTGCTCGCGAGTTCTGCCACGCCTGGAGATCCAAAGTCGGACAGTAGTGGATATTTTCGCCGCATGAACGAATGTTCACTATATATTCGCCCCGGCACGACACTCGCTTAAACTCTCACAAATTTGAGAAACGATTCGCAGATGTCAGTTATTGTTGAGAATCGGACTAATCTGCGCAATCGTGAGTCGACAACTTTCGTAACCTCGGATCAAGTGACACGCCTTAGATCGTGCACTTCGCGGGGGGCAGTTGGCATCTACGGCATCCGCTCCTTCGAAGAGGCCGTTCTTGGCAGCGCCCTGCGCGACGTTCCTTTTGCCAGTGTAAATAATGAGCACGAATCCCGGAATCATCGGGGACGGGCAGCTACCGGGGCACTCCCGAGCCCGTCCGACGATGCAAAGCCACAAACCTGTCGCCGTCAACTACCGGGACGTTGAAAGCGTGAGCTCTGAGATCAGGGAAACCTCCTCTGGCAGCGCCATGCGCAGCTCGTCGATCACTCCGACGCGGATCATTGCCGCCGAGGTCTGCGCGGATGTTCGGGCTGGGCAGCTGCTGGATCCGTCGTTCGAACGGCACACCACGCAGATCGATTCTCGCGACCGGAGATGGACGCAGGAACTGCTCTACGGGATGATGCGCAAGCGTGCCTTTCTCGATGCAGTCCTCTCCGACCGTGTCCGCGGAGGGCTCGTCCGCCTCGATCCGGACCTCATCGACCTGCTCAGGCTCGGCGCGTATCAGCTGCTCTGCATGGGGTCGGTTCCCGCCTACGCTGCGATCGCCCAGACGGTCGAGCTCACCAAGACGCGCCACGGAATTGGCGCCAGCAAGCTCGCGAACGCGGTTCTGCGACGAACCGACCGTGAGCGCGCCAACCTGGGCGTGGCGACACCTCCAGATCCAATCGATGCACTCGCGCTGGCCAATTCGCACCCTCGCTGGCTCGTCGCCCGGTGGGTGGCGCGGTGGGGCGCCGAGGAGACGGCCGCATTGCTGGCGGCAAACAACACCGAGGCTCCGGTAGTTCTTCGGCCGTTCAATACGACGCGCGCCGAGCTGGCCGACATGCTTGCGGAGGCGGGAGTCCCGACGCACGGAGCCCCGCTCGTCGCCGATTCCATCGAGCTGGGGCACGGTGTTTCACTTACCGAGCTCGAGGCGTTCACGCGCGGGCTGTTCTTCGTGCAGGATCCGGCCGCGACGCTGGTCGTCCAGTACGCCGGCATCACACCCGGTTCCCGGGTCGCGGACCTCTGCGCGGCGCCCGGCGGCAAGACGTTCGAAATGGCCCGCGATGCCGAAGTAGTCTTTGCGGCCGATCGGTCGGCGGCACGCATGCAACGCGTCATTGCGACGGCGATTCGGCTCAATGCGAAGAACGTCGTTCCGCTCGTCGACGACGCCCGGCATCCCGCTCTGCGCAACATGGATGCGGTCCTGGTCGACGTGCCCTGCACCGGCACGGGCACCTTCCGTCGCCATCCTGACGCGCGCTGGCGACTCAAGGCCTCGGATCTAGCTGTCATGCCGGCGATCCAGCGATCCATCATCCGGGCCGCCGCGGAAGCGGTGAAGCCGGGCGGACTGCTCATCTACAGCACCTGCTCGCTGGAACCCGAGGAGAATGACGTCCAGGTGGAGACATTCCTCGACGAACACCCCGAATTCACGCTGGAGCCGCCGCCTGATGGCGTGGTACCTGCTTCCACCCTGGATGCGGGACGCCTTCGCGTCCTACCGCACAGGCATGGAACCGACGGCGCCTTCGCCGCAAGACTTCGGAGATCTGAATAGGTGAATTTTCGCGCGCTCCTGCGGCGTGCGTTTCCTTACATAGTGATCGGCATCGGCGGCTTCGCGCTTGCTTACGTCGTGATCTTGATCTTCGTCCTTCCCTCGAAGATCGTTCCATCAGCGCCGCAGCCTTCCGCTCCCGCGTCGTCGCCGGCATTTCAGCCCATCGATACGCCAGTCACGCAGCCACCGCCCATGCCGGCCGAGCCTCCGCCGGTCAACGCTCGAATCATTCAGGCGCCACGGGACACGACGCCCATCATCACCCCAGATCTCGTAGGCATGGCACTCCCGGACGCGCGCGGCGTCCTGAACAACCTGCGTCTCAGAACCGTGGTCACCCGCGATACCAGCTCGTTTCAGCCTCCGAATACCGTGATCCGGCAGGATCCAGCCGCAAATTCACCGATCACGGCAGGTGAATCCGTCACTCTTACCGTGTCGTACTTTCCTCCGGACAGCACCTCCAATACAATCCGGGTACCGCGAACGCCCGCGCCACCGACCATCCGGCCAGCCGCAGATTCGCTCCACTAGCTGGACACGACCCATCCAAAGCACGTCATGACAGTGAAACCAATTCGAATCGCCCCCTCGATACTGAGCGCGGACTTCGCATGCCTTCGCGACGAGATCGACATGTGCATCCAGGGCGGCGCTGACTGGATTCACGTCGATGTGATGGATGGGCAGTTCGTTCCGAATCTGACATTCGGTACCAAGGTGATCGACGCGGTGAGACGTTGCACGGACCTGCCCATCGATGTTCATCTGATGGTGATCCATCCTGAATCGTACTTCGAGGACTTCGCGCGTGCGGGCGCGACGGGACTGACGATCCACGCCGAGGCTACCGTGCATCTCCAGCGCCACCTGTCCCACATCAGATCGCTCGGCTGTCGAGCGGGAGTCGCCATCAATCCCGCGACTTCGCTGGACTCCGTGCGTGAAGTGACTGACGACATCGATCTCCTGCTCGTCATGACGGTCAATCCAGGATTCGGAGGACAGGCGTTCATTCCTGCGTCGATCGACAAGATCCGTCGCGCGCGGCGCCTGCTCGACGAGTCACGCTCCGATGCGGATCTTGAAGTCGACGGCGGTGTGGCGCGCGACACGATTCTGCAGTGCCGTCGTGCCGGTGCCGACACGTTTGTCGCAGGCAACGCGATCTTTTCAGCGTCCAGACCATCGGCAGAAATTGGCGAGCTGAGAGCCGCCGCGACGGAGCTGGCATGACCGGCCGCGGACAGTTGGGGGTCGTTGCAATAGTGCTCGTTGCGGTGGCCGCGATCGGATTCGCGGTTACACGCGCGCTCGGGACCGAACTCACTCCGCTTGGCGCCGGCACGAGAGCTCCCGACTTTCATGCAGTGACGCTCGACACGCCGCCCAAAGCGAAATCTCTCGCCGACTACAAGGGCCAGGTCGTGCTGGTCAATATCTGGGCGACATGGTGCCAACCATGCAGGGTCGAGATGCCGAGCATCGAGCGCCTGTACAAGACATACGGACCCAAGGGCTTGCGTGTGGTCGCGGTCAGCATCGACGATCCTGGTACCGAGCCAGCCATTCGCGCGTTCGTACGGGACATGGGAATGACATTCGACGTGCTGCACGATCCCGCTGGCAAGATCGAGCACGCATATCAGGTGACCGGTTACCCGGAAACCGTGATCATCGGCAAGGACGGCGTGATTCGCAAGAAAGTTGCGATGGCCATCGACTGGGACACAGAGGGAAACCGCCGTCTCATCGAACATCTGCTTTCAGAATGACACGAGCATGACACTGTCGTGACTCGCATCCTGGGCATCGAGACATCGTGTGATGAAACGTCGGCGGCGATTGTCGATGACGCGAACGGCGTTCCAACGCTTCGCTCACTCGTCATTCTCTCACAGGACGTGCATCGCGTATTCGGAGGTGTAGTCCCGGAGATCGCGTCGCGCGCCCATCTCACGGCCATAGTCCCCGTGGTGCGCGAGACTGTCGCGCAGGCAGCCGCCGCGCTGAGCGATCTCGACGCCGTAGCGGTCACGACGGAGCCAGGACTGGTTGGCGCACTCATGGTAGGACTCAACTACGCCAAGGGTCTGTCGCTCGCGCTCGATATTCCGATGATCGCGGTCCATCACATGGAAGGTCATCTCTTCGCGACTTCGCTGGATGATGCCACCGCCGAGCCGCCGTTCACGGCTCTGCTGGTTTCCGGGGGCCATACCCTGTTGCTCGATGTGCCAGCGTGGGGCCGCTACAAGCTGCTCGGCTCCACGCGCGACGACGCCGCTGGCGAAGCGTTCGACAAGGTCGCGAAGTTGCTTGGTTTGCCATATCCCGGCGGACGTCACGTAGAAGCACTGGCGCGCGATGGAGATCCTTCGCGCTTCCGCTTCAGCCGGCCGATGTTGCACAGAAATACGCCGAGCGACGACTCCTCGTATTTTGACGTGTCATTCAGCGGACTCAAGACCGCCGTGCTCAACGCGGTACGGAGCTCGACCGACATCGAGCGCGATCGCGCCGACATAGCGCGTGGATTTCAGGATGCACTCATCGAGACACTTGTCGAGAAAACCGCGCGCGCGGCCGCGATGTTTCATCGTGACCGGATAGTGCTGGGCGGCGGCGTCGCCTGCAATCGCACGTTGATCGAGGCTATGCGCGCACGGATGGGTATCCACGTCGAGGTGTTCGCGCCCACTCCGCGACTCGCTACGGACAACGCCGCAATGATCGCCCGGGCGGGACTCTTCCGTTATAATCATGGTGAGCGGGCATCGCTCGACCACGCCGCACGAGCGACCGCACCACTTCCTGGCCAGGAATGACTCACATCTACGCATCGATCTCACAGAACGCCTTCACCTACAACATCGGCCGATTCGAATTCACCGGATTCGGCATCGCGATGCTGGCGGCGTTCATAATTGCCCAGATCGTCGCACAGCGCGAGATGTGGCGCCGCGGCCACGATCCGGCACCGATCTCGGATCTGGTATTTGCAGCCGTCATCGGCGGAATACTTGGCGGCAAGATCTACTACGCCATACTGATGGGCGACGTCAGCGCGCTCTTCAGCCGGGCCGGCCTGGTATTCTGGGGCGGCCTCATCGGCGGAATCATCGCCGTGCTGTTCGTCGCGTGGCGCAAGAAGATGAGCCTGCTGCGCGTCGCGGACGTTGGAGGAATTGCCGTCGCCGCCGCCTACTCCATAGGACGTACGGGCTGCTGGGCGGTCGGAGACGACTACGGAAGACCGTGGAATGGACCGTGGGCCGTCGCGTTCCCGAATGGCGCGCCGCCGAGTACGGTTGGCAACATGACGCGCATGTTCCACATGCCCTTCCCCGCTGGAATGAATCCGATGCAGGTTGTGTCGGTACACCCGACGCAACTGTACGAGGTCGTGCTCGCATTCATCATGTTCCTGATCCTATGGCGCTTGCGCGACCACGCGCACGCGGAAGGCTGGCTGTTCGGCGTCTATTGCGTGATGGCAGGAACCGAGCGCTTCTTCATGGAGATCTTTCGCGCCAAGGACGATCGCTTCTTCGGCCCGTTTACGAGTGCGCAGGTGATCGCGGTGCTGTTCGTAATTGCGGGAGTGATCATAATGCAGCTTCGCCGCAACGTTACCGAGCGCGCACCGGGAATCCACGCGCAACCACGCTCCGCCTAGGCCACGCGACGCGCTGCCTGCTGCCAGGCGATCAACCGGCCTCGAGATCCTGGTCGCAGATCGCGGCCCGCTGTCCGGTTCGTGCCTCGTACGCGCGAACAAAATCGGCCAACCGATCGGCCGAGAACATCGCTCGCGGGATACCGAGCGCACTGATGGTGCGCTCGATTCCGGCCTGATAGCCCTCGACCTCGACCAGCGCGTCCATCCGCGGATACTGCTCGAACCGGATCACCGTCCGCGCATCGGTCTCCACGTCCATGATCTCATATTGTACAATTTTTCGGTCAATCTGACTGATTATCTGAAAACCTAACCGGCTGAGGATTGCCGCCAGCTGGTTGGGATCGGTCACGCCGGTAGTCAACTCGGATCGAACCTTGAAGCCTCCTTCGCGTGCAGTCGGGCCCTTCCAATCGAGGTGCGCGGTGACGCCAAGCCGGCTCACGTAGCTCCGAATCCGCAGGACAAAGTCACTTGCGGCAAGCATCCCATCTGGCGTGTCATAAATACGATCGTGCAACGAACCATCGAACACGAGCAGCCCGCCTGCATTTTCGATGTTGCGACGGGCAGCACCGACGTCGTCCACGCGCGCCTTGAGCTCGACTTCGCGCGTTGGCTCGCTCATCCGTTCGCTCATCCGTTCGCTCATCCGTTCGCTCATCCGATGATCGCCGTCATGACGGCGTCGGTGTCGCTCAGATCGGAGAACACGGCGTACGGCTCGTGCGCGCCCAGCTCGTCCACCGAGTAAGCGCCGGTCGCAACGGCAATAGCGCGCGCCCCCAGCGTCCTGCCGCACGAGATGTCGGCGGGTGTATCGCCGATGACTATCACATCGCGGCCGCCGAGTGTGACACCGAACGCATCCTGCATGCGCCGATGCGCGATTGCGGGCAACTCCCCACGTATCTCGTGATCGGAGCCGAATGCGTTGATGCGAAACTGTTCGAAGTCCAGACCAACGGCACCGAGCTTGAGCCTCGCGCCTGGCTCCACATTCCCCGTGAGAAGACCAAGAACCGAGTCGTCCCGGGCGTGCACCGCACGAATCAACTCCGCAACGCCCGGATATAGACCGACGCGGCGCTCGGGATCGCGCAGCCGGCTCGGGAGAGTTGCGACGTAGAGAGAAATGACCCGGTCCATCGCCGCATCGATCTCCGCGTGGCTGATTCCGGCATGAAGCATGGATTCGCGCACGATCTGCTTGTCCGTCTTGCCGTCGTAGCGCATGGACGAATCGCCCGCGGTCCCGAAGACTGTCGCGAGCGCATGTTCCATCGCGTCGCGACCAGCGCCGCCAGAGTGGAGGATCGTACCGTCTATGTCGAAAAGAACAAGATGTTGCATTATGGAAAATGTAGGTGGCTCACGCACGGGTGAGAAACAATCCGCCGATGATCGAAGCGGTGCCGGCAATCTGCCACACAGTTGGCGCTTCGCCGAGTGCTGCCCAGCCGGTGAGAATCGCGACGATGGGCTGGAGGTTGCTGTACATGGAAGTTCGCGTAGGTCCCAGGACGCGGATTCCCCTGTAATAAAAGAGATACGCAACTCCAATCGATATCACGCTGCTGTATGCCACGCACCACCAGGCCGTGGCAGATGCATGAGCCGATCCGATGCTGGAAACGGCGAATGGAGTAGCGAACGCCAACGGCAACATTCCGCCAGCCATTGTGAGCGCGCTAAGCTGCACCGAGTCGACACGGTGTGTGAGCGGCTGCAATCCGACCGTATACACGGTCCAGCACAACACGCCCGTGAACACGATCAGCGCTCCAATCATGGAGCCATGCCCTGACGCACCAGTCGCGCTTCCAAGCATTACGATCGCAACACCTCCAACGGAGAGAGCAATTCCGCCCCACGCTCTCGCGTTCACCTTTTCCACACCTCGGGCCCAGCTGAGCAGCGCGATGAAAGCGGGCGCCGATGCCAGAATGAGCGCAGCGCTTCCGACGCGAGTGCGAGACACTCCAAACACGAAGAGAAGCTGATACAAACCGTTGCCGAGTACACCAAGGCCGAGCAGCCGCAGTACGTCCGATCTGGTCGGCCACTTCTTGCGTTGAAGCAGCACAGCCATCAGCAACATCAACGTGGCGATGAGCACGCGCATCCAGGTGAACGCCAGTGCGCCGAACGCAAGGCCTGCGTATTTGACCACCGCATAATTGACTCCCCATATAGTTGCCATGAGGAGGAGCAGCATGTCGGTGGATCCGAACGATTTTGACCGGTCTGGCATCCTCAAATCTAGTATCTTTAGAGCGTGCACATCTCCTTTGCAGTATTCGCCGATGCGGCCAACTTGTCGCAGGAAGGTAAGCTCAACGTCCTCGGGATCTTCGACGCGTTGCACGTGAGCACATTTCCGTCGATGCATCCGCGTGCTCACTTCGTGGTACGTGTGAAGGGCGGTCCAGCGGATTCCGGTACACATCAGCTGACGTTTCGCTGGGTCAATCCTCGCGACGCGGAACTGTGGACTTCGAGCGGCGAGCTTGCGGTCGAGGCCGGCCCGACGGCTGCGCTCGAAATGGACCTGCCGATAATCGCGGTAGTCGACCTGCCGCTCGATGCCGCCGGCCAGTATACCATGCGAGTCGAGCTGGATGGCGAGCCTGTGGCTCGCACGAGCGTTTTCGTCAACGGCCCCGCCGCCACGCTACCCTACAGCACCTCGCCAACGCTGGTCTCGTAGCCAGCCGGTCCGATCGACCGCCCAGGGGTCGATAGGGACCGACTCCGAACATTCGTTTTCGTGAACCTTGACGCCCCGCATGCCGATACTGCAAAGCAGACGAATTCCGCATCCCACTGGCCGGGTGTCGTCCTCGTTGGTGGTGAGTGCGCCGCGGTTCAGCTTGGAGCCTGGCCATCAACGGACGGACGCGACGGCCGCGCGACCGTTGGCGAGAACTGCCATCGCCGTCGTGTCAACGAGTTCTCCCGCTACAAAAGCCAGACCATGATCGACAAGATTCGCAATACTCTGCATCAGTACGCACATCTGAATCGCGACGTGTTTACGATTTCGGAAGACGCCGATCTGTATGCGTACGGATTGACATCACACGCCACTGTCAATCTCATGCTTGGGCTGGAAGACACCTTCCAGGTCGAGTTTCCGGAGCGCATGTTGCGCCGCCGCACGTTCGAGACAATCGCCAACATTCATGAATCGATCGTGGAGCTCACAGGCGGCCAGCCGACGGCCACATCCTGAGCGACGCGATGCCTATCACTGTGATGAGCCGTTCGTTCGGCGCCCTCGAGAAAGCGCAACGTATCGGGCTGGAGATAGCCGCGCCCGCCGCCGACTCGGTAGATAGAGAAGCACGCTTTCCGTCGGAGTCGTTCGAGGCCCTGCGTGCAGAGCGGATGCTCGGAATCTTCATTCCAACAGAATTCGGCGGCGGCGGATGCTCGATCGCGGACGTCTCCGCGATATGCACTGCACTGGGCCAGCACTGCTCGGCAACCGCGATGATATTCGCGATGCATCAGATTCAGGTCGCGTGCATAGTGCGTCATGCGCGGGAATCAGAATTCTTCGCCAGCTACCTCGCGGAGCTCGCTGACACGCAATCGCTGATCGCCTCGGCGACTTCCGAGATTGGCGTCGGTGGCGACACTCGCTCGTCCGTCTGCGCCATCGAACGCGACAGCGGTTCGTTCTCGATCAAGAAGCAGGCGCCCGTCATCTCCTACGGCGAGTACGCGGATGCGATTCTCGCGACCGCACGCCGCACGCCCGATTCACCGCCGAGCGATCAGGTCCTCGTGCTGCTCAAGCGCGACGAATTCACCCTCGCACGCACGAGCGGCTGGGATACGCTGGGCTTCCGCGGTACATGCAGCCCGGGCTTCATGCTCACGGCCCGCGCTACCGAAGATCACATCCTCACCGATTCGTTCGCCGACATTTCGAGTCAGACCATGCTGCCGGTGTCGCACATCGTGTGGACATCGCTCTGGCTGGGAATCGCGACTGCTGCCGTTGGACGGGCCCGGGCCTACATCAGGGCCGAGGCGCGCAAGAGTCCCGGCAAGACGCCAGCGGCTAGCGTCCGGCTCGCCGAAGTCGTCAGCAAGCTTCAGGGAATGCGCGCACTGGTGAACGATTCAGTTCGCGACTACGAGGCTACGGGTGGAGAAGCCGACGCCGCATCCGGAATGAACTTCGCCATCCGCATGAACAACCTCAAGCTCAGTTGCTCCACTGCTGTCGTGGACATCGTGAGTCAGTCGATGCTGATCTGCGGGATGTCGGGTTACCGCATCGATTCCAAATTCTCACTCGGCAGACTTCTGCGCGACGCGTATGGCGCGGCGCTGATGATCAACAACGACCGCATTTACGGAGCAAACGCCGCGATGCTTCTGGTATCGAAGGATGATTGATCGCGTTGCCGACCGCGAGACCGCGATCGACGCAGCGCGAAGCGAATATCTCGACGCCCTGCTATCCAACGGTGTGATAACCGACACCGGCGTTCCCGGCGTCTATGGCAAGAGCCGCGACTTCGAGCGCGTACTGGGCGGCTTCGACCGGTTCGTGACTGAGTCGGGAGTCGATCAGAATGCCGAAGTGCTGCGGTTTCCACCGGTGATCAACCGGGCGGACTTCGAGCGCAGTGGCTATCTCAAGTCGTTCCCGCATCTCACGGGCAGCATCCACGGCTTTCGTGGTAACGAGCGCGATCATGCGCAGATGCTGCGGATGCTGGAGAGTGGAGAGGAGTGGACCGGGCACTTTCACAGCACCGACCTGATTCTTACGCCGGCAGCGTGCTACCCCGTTTATCCGCTGGCGTCGGGCGAACTCCCCGCGAATGGACGCCTCTTCGACGTGCAGTCGTACTGCTTCCGGTACGAGCCGTCGAGCGATCCCGCGCGCATGCAGGTGTTCAGGATGCACGAGTACGTCCGGATAGGAACTCCGGATAACGTGCGACGATTTCGCGATTTGTGGCTCGAGCGCAGCAAGGCAATGTTGATATCGGTTGGGCTGGATGCGAAGGCGGTCGTCGCCAACGATCCGTTCTTCGGACGGGGCGGCGCCATTCTCGCCGCAAGCCAGGTGGAACAGGCCCTCAAGTTCGAGATGGTCGTACCCATTTCGACGCCCGAAGCGCTGACCGCGGTCGTCTCCTGCAACTACCATCAGGATCATTTCGGCAAGGCATTCGGCATTGTCACCGCCGACGGCGACGTTGCGCACACGGCATGCGTTGGCTTTGGCCTCGAGCGCATCACGCTCGCTCTCTTCATGGCCCACGGTTTCACTCCGGCGAGCTGGCCTACCGCGGTCCGGACGACGCTCGGTCTGTGAGCGCGACGGTGTTCGGGCTGAACGCCGCTACATATACGCCGCACGAGTTGCACCGTAGCGAGCGAATCTGGCTCGAGACGAATTGCTATGTCGACCTCTGGATCGAGCTGCTGCATACGATGCGGCTCGATCCAGTGGCATGCATGGCGTTCACACTCGCGATGGATTTCGAAGGCGATCAGTGGACGTTCTTCAAGCAGCCTGCCGCCGACCTTTACAATCTGTACGGCGTGGATGTCCAGGAGCTGACGATCTGGCGCCCTGTCATCGATCATGTGGCCGAACAGGTGAAGCACGGGCGCGTGCCGCTGGTGGAAGTCGATTCGTTTTACCTCCCCGATACGACCGGCGTGGCGTATGGAGTGGAGCACACCAAGACCACGATCGGCGTGGAGACGATCGATCTCCGCGAGCGGCGCATGGGCTACTTCCACAACGCCGGCTATTTCCAGCTCTCCGGTGCCGATCTCGAGGGAATCTTTCGCGACGACACGGCGTCGCTCGCGCCGTACACCGAGATCGCGAAGCTCGACCGGCTCGTGCACCGCAGCGATGGCGAGCTGGCCGCGATGGCGCGCGAGCTCACACGGTACTACCTTCGGCGGATTCCCTGCACGAACCCGGTCACGAAATATCGCGCCCGCTTTGCGGATGACATGACGTGGCTTGGCGGCGAGGAAATGGCCGTCTTCTACAAGTACGCGTTCGCGACGCTGAGACAGTGCGGCGCGTGCGCGGAGATGGCATCGACGTTCCTGATGTGGCTTTCGAAGCACGGCGACGAGCTGGCGCCGGCTGCCGATGAATTCACGAGCATTGCGTCGGGGGCCAAGGCGATCCAGTTCAAGATCGCGCGCATGATGGCAACCAGGAAACCCGCCGACGTCGCACTGTTGCTGGACCAGATGGAAGAAAGCTGGGATCGCGCGATGTCGGAACTCGTAACGCGATATGCGGCCTGAACGGAGCGCGCTCGAAGGCGCGCGGCCGGCATCGACGTCAGCTGCTCCAACGGGGATCGCGCTGACCGAGTGGCAGATGGCGCGCACCGATGCGGGCTCCATCACACATCCCGATCAGTTGCCGGTGGCCGACGAATGCTGGATTGCGGCTTCGGCGCCCGGCACTGTAGCGGGGGCACTCCACGCCGCCGGCAAGTGGGACTGGGCAGCGCCGCTTGCAATCGACGACCACGACTGGTGGTATCGGTGCCAGTTTCGCTGCGACGCTGCAGCGGGTGCCTCGCTCGACTTCGGCGGCCTTGCTTCGCTTGCCGACGTCTGGCTCAACGGCACGCATATCCTGTCGAGCGACAACATGTTCGTCGCGCATCACATCGAAGCGGGCAACGCGCTGGACCACGACAACGAGCTGATCATCCGCTTCGCTTCGTTGACGTCCGCGCTCGCGGTGCGCCGGGCCCGCCCGAGGTGGCGCACTCGCCTCGTCGACAACCAGAATCTGCGCTGGATCCGCACCACGCTGCTCGGCAGAATGCCGGGCTGGTCGTCGGCGCCGCAAACCGCAGGACCATGGAAGAGCATCACCCTGCAGCCCGTATCCGCAACACGGATAGTCTCCAAACGGGTGAGGTCGCGACTGGATAACGGCGACGGCGTCGTTTCGGTAGCAGTACGCGTACGCGCGGCGCCGGGCACGAACATCACTGCGGCAAACGTGATAGTCGGTGCCATCGAGCGACCAGCCATCGTTCGATGGACGGACAACGATTT
>DATNCZ010000132.1:0-19414 GCA_035553335.1 Gemmatimonadaceae bacterium | reverse complement strand
GCACAAGGATCTCAGCTGGTTCTGGTATTACTGGCTGTTCACCGACGAAGCAGTGGATGGGTCGATCGCGAGCGTGAAGACGACCGGTGCACGAACGACAGTCGTAGTTCGTCAGGACGGCGCGATGCCGTCGCCAGTAGTTCTCGAAGTCAAGTTCGCCGCAACCGGCCCAGCGATCCGCGCAATGAAGAACGCGAAAATGACAGACGCAACCACAGCGATAGTCACGTGGCCCGTCGACGTCTGGTTCAATGGCAACAGAACCTACAACGCCGTTCTGGACTTCGGCGGACGCAAGATAGAATCGATAACCCTGGATCCCGGGCGTCGGTTCCCCGATCGTAACCCCAGCGACAACGTATGGCCGCGATAACGACGCGTCGCATGCGCCGAATTGGTGGTCGCGCTCGACGACGCCATTCGACGCGCCGATCCGGTACGCACGCGTAGGGCGCGGATCCTTCCGCGCCTGGTCCCTGTCGGTGCGATCGAACACGGATGTCCCGGGATTTATCCGCGCCTGGCCCATTCAGGCGTGATCGGATTGGGATGTTCGCCGGATATATCCGCGCGCGGCCATCCAACGTGCTATCGGACCCGGATCAACACCGGATTCATTTGCGACCATCCGGACCGCACGTTACCTCGGAGGTCGCACCAGATCTTCAGGTCGTTCCTCGACGCGCACAGCCTGCCTGAAAGTCTTGCCCGCAGCCTTCATCGTGACCACATAATCACCCGGCTCGACGCGCTTGAGGTCCGCCGCGGACGTCGGATCGCCAAGCGCGCGCGGACGCGGCTTGCTGCTCGTGAGATCCCACGTTGTCTGATTGAGGCCCGCGTAACCCGGCCCGCTCAACTTGCGCACCGTATCGCCCTTCGCGGTAAGGATGTACAGGTCCACCGGACCTGTGAGCGCATCGCGCAAATAATAGGAGATGGTCGCGCCACGCGGCGGATTCTTTGCGACGAACGGACGGCTTCCAAACGACGGATACGTATCGGTGTAACGGAATTGAAGCGCTGGCGAAACGCGGAACAGGTGCGCGCGCTCGCGTAGCAACGTGTCCGTCATCTCCTCGAGCGGACCGACATTCACTACCCAGATCCCGCGACCGTGCGTGCCGACCACGAGATCGCGCTGATCGTACGACAGCGCGAATTTTTCCACGGATACCGGCGGCAGGCCATGACCGAATTTCCGCCACCTCGCTCCACCATCGATCGATACGTAGACACCGGTCTCGGTTCCGACCCATAGCAGTTGCGCGTTGTACGGGTCCTCGAACACAGTGAGACTACCCGCGTCGGCAGGCAGGCCGGCCGAGATCGAGCTCCAGCTCTTTCCAAAGTTCGTGGTTTTGTACACATGCGGTGCGTAGTCGTCGCGACTGTGACAGTCGTACGTCATGTACGCGGTCCCTTCCGCGAAATGGCTCGCAGCGATCGTAGATACGAAGCAGTGCGTCGGCGCCTTCGCGGGAAAGTTTGCGGTGACGTTCGTCCACGTCTTGCCGTAATCACGCGTGAGCCAGACCAGTCCGTCATCGCTGCCCGTCCATATCACGTCGCGCGTGCGCGGGCTCTCCGCGATCGAGAACAACGCGTGGTAGGACGTGTTCGGTCCTTCACCCTCGGGATGTTCGCGCGTGGCCCGCGTCATGTCTGGACCGACAACCTCCCAATCGACACCCTTGTCGCCGTGATCGTGAATGCGGAAGAGATGATTTCCACCTGCGTACAACGTCGCGGTGTCGTGCTGCGACAGCGCTAGTGGCGTGGTCCAGCCCCAGGTGTAGCCATAGCCGGAGTCGCCGCCGGCATCGAGCGCCATCGGTTGGATGTGATCGCGCTTCCATGTACGCATGTCGAGGCGCGACATGCTGCCGAATTGTGATTCCGAATAGATGATGTTGGGGTTGGTGCGCGATATCTGTGCCCACATTCCATCACCGCCGTTCACGCTGTACCAGTCGGCGTCGGTAGCTCCGAGCGTGTCACGCGTACTGCTCGGTCCGCACCAGACACCATTGTCCTGCAGGCCTCCGCAGATGCGATACGGCTTGGACGTGCTGTCGATGGCGACGGTGTAGAACTGGCCGATGGGAATCTCGGCGTGCTCCCAGGCTTTACCTCCGTCGAACGTGGTGTACACGCCGCCATCGTTGCCGAGTATCATGTGCGCGCTGTCGGCGGGGTCGATCCAGAGTGCGTGGTTGTCGACGTGAACGTTGTACAGCGAATCGTTTGCGAATGAATGGCCGCCGTCCTTTGAGACCATCAGCGGCGACGCAAGCATGTACACGTGGCTGTCGTTGGTCGGGTCGGTGACTATCTCGTCGTAGTAGTAATGCGGATTCGCAGCCAGGTCGTTGACGTGTGTCCAGTGCGCACCGGCGTCGTCGGATTTGAAAACTCCACCGAATGGCGCGGCCGACGTGTTGGTGACGCCGCGATCCACGGCGATCATCGCATATAGTGTCGACGGGTGCTTCGCGGATATCGAAATGCTTGTGCGACCGATATCGCCGGTTGGCAATCCGTTGGCGAGTGCCGGATCGGTGAGTTTCGTCCATGTGTGTCCACCATTCACCGTCTTGTAGATCCCGCTTCCCCCGCCGGCTCCCTGCATGTGCGATCCGCCTTCACGTAACCGGTGCCACATCGCTGCATAGAGCACCTCCGGATTGGACGGATCCATTACGAGATCGACTGCACCCGTGGTGTCATCGACGAACAGAACCTTGCTCCACGACGTACCGCCGTTCGTCGTCTTGAAGACTCCTCGTTCGGCGTTCGGCCCCCACAGGTGTCCGAGTGCAGCGACGTACACTGTATTCGGATCGGTCGGGCTGATGACGATCTTCGCGATCGATCGCGTGTCGGTGAGGCCCATGTGCTGCCACTTGCGGCCGCCGTTGGTGGACTTGTGCACGCCGTTGCCCCACAGCGTGGAGCGCGATGAATTCTTCTCGCCCGTACCGACCCAGATGATGTTGCTGTCGGACGGCGCTATGGCAATGTCGCCAATCGATCCATTGCCGAGTGAGTCGGAGATGGAGTGCCACGTTATACCGGCATTCGATGTCTTCCACACGCCACCGCCAGCGGAACCTATGTAGATCGTCTTGCGAAATGGCTTGGGCACCGCGATCGCCGTCACGCGTCCGCTGTATGCAGCCGGTCCAAGATTCCGGAACGAAAACTTGTCGATGAAGCGCGTAAGCGAATCGCCTACGGGCACCTTGCCAGCGGCCGTATCCGGTCGCGCTCGGCTCGTGTCGTTTCCCGTTGGTGACGGTTGCCGGAGTACGGTATCTCCTCGCGCCTTTTTCACTGGCTGTCGAGCGACCTGCGCCGCGAGCGGGAGGCCGATGAACATCACGGATGCGAGTACAGTGACGACTGCCGATGCGAGTGGCTTACGGTTCATGGTAGTGCGTGAGAGCGTGGGATGACTACATCACTTCCTGCATCACTTCGGGTTGCTGAGTCTGTACATCAACACCGCTGCACGCTTCGTCTGCACCGGCAGCATGCGTAGATCAGCGGTTTCCTTCTCGGTGTGATCGTCATGGCCCGACAGGCCGAGCCCGTCTATGGCCATTGGTACCAGCTTCGCGACGAACGACACATCGGCCGCGCCGGCGCGTGACGGATCGACGGCCGTGACGGGCCAGAATCCGAGGTCGGTGCTCACCTTGCTGTACATCGCGAGCAGTTTGCGATTGCCGTCGGTCGGTGCCATCGGCGGATAGCCGTCGGCGAACGTTATCTCCGCAGTCGTGTGCGGAAGATGATCGGCCACAATATCGGTCATAGTCCTGCGCGCGTGCGCCAGCTGTTCGGGTGATAGCGTGCGAAGATCTCCCGTGACGATCATCTCCTTCGCGACGACATTGCTCTTGCCGGCCGCACTTCCTTCAGTGCCGCTGGTGTCGGTCTTCACCGAGGTGCCGCCGAGTGCGAGGCCGGGATTGAAGGTGAGATACTGTTCGGTCGAAAGTTTCTGATAGAACTGGCTCAGGATGCGCGACGCCTCGTACACCGCGCCCGCTCCAACATCACTCGTGAATATCTGCGACGAGTGCGCCGGCACTCCGGTCGTGCGCACCGTCCACCCGTCATCTCCGCGACGCGAGATGACAGCTGTATGCGGATCGCCCGCAGCATCCTCGAAGCCGAGTGCCGCGGTCGCGCCATCGGCTGCGTCGATCAGTGTCTTGCGTGCGAGACTCAAAGGTGCGCCCGATTCTTCCTCGTCGCCGTGGTACACGACAGTCACGTTCATCCTGTCCAGCAGACCGGCGTCCTTGAGCGCGCGCAACGCATACAGCGCGATGACGTCACCCCCCTTCATGTCGATGACGCCGGGCCCTGTAGCCGTCGAATCGTTCAGCATGGTGAACTTCTGAAACGGGCTGCTCGGCTCGAACACCGTATCCAGATGGCCTATCAGCAGGATCTTGGGACCCGGCCCGGGATGCTCGGCGACGAGATGTCCCGCGCGATGGAACGCCGCACCATCGACCCAGCGTGTGGTGAATCCAAGTGAATCGTACTGTGCGCGGAAGATGTCGCCAACCTGACGCACGCCGGCGAAGTTGAGCGAGCCGCTGTTGATGTTGACAGTGCGCTCGAGCAGGGCGAGAGCAGCGGCGTTGTGCGAGTCCACCGCCTTGGCGACCGCTCGTTCCTGCTTCGTGAGTGCGATCGCGGCCTTCTGAGCGCCAGCCGGCGAGGGAATAAGGAACAACGCGCCCGCCACCGGGAGCAGGGCCAGACCACAACGGAATCGAGATGTACGCATACTGAAATGTAGTGCGACAGCAGATGGTCGCCGTCACGCGCCAAGCTACATTTACTGCACCATGCTCCTAGCATTTCTCGGCGCGTTTCAGATCGCCGCGGCCCAGCCGGCTCCCGTATATAATGGACGCGCCGGCCAGATCACCGCGCAGGCCCCGCGCATTGACACGACTATAACTATAGATGGCAATCTCGATGAGCCGGTCTGGAGCCGCGCTGCCGTGCTCACTGGCTTTTCCGAGTACTCTCCAGCCGACCAGCGCCCGTCCCCTGATTCGACTGACGTGTACGTCTGGTACTCACGGACCGCGATCTACTTCGGCATTCGCGCGTACGAGCCACACGGCCCTGTACGCGCCACGCTCGCTGATCGTGACAACATAAGCTCGAATGACAACATCGAGGTTCGTCTCGACCCGTATAACGAACGCAACCGCTCCCTCGTATTCGCGGTCAACCCGTTGGGTATCCAGGCCGACGGCACCACGAACGAGACCGGCGGATTCATACCCGGCTCCAACGTCGGGCCGGGACAGATAGACCTGAGCGCGGACTTCCTCTGGGAGTCCAAGGGGCACGTCACGCCCTGGGGTTACGAGGTCGAGATCCGAATCCCCTTCAGCAGCCTGCGTTATCCCAACAGATCGATCGAGGACTGGGGAATTCAGATCCAGCGAAACGTGCAGCACAGCGGTTACAAGGAAACGTGGACTGAAGCGCGAAGCGGTGCGGCAAGCTTCGCCAATCAGGCGGGAACGCTCGTGGGAATGCACGACATGTATCACGGTCAGGTGATTGGACTCAACCCGGAGCTGACGAACACTGTCATCGGGAAGCCGTGCTGCAATTCATCGCTCACCGGTTGGAAGTACACCTCCAAGCCTCAGCTGGGTGGCAACGTCCGCTGGGCGATGGGCAGCAACTTCGTGCTGAACGGAACCGTGAAGCCCGACTTCTCCCAGGTCGAAGCGGACGCGACGCAGATCGCAGCAGATGAGCGATTCGCATTGTTCTATCCCGAGAAGCGGCCGTTCTTCGTCGAAGGCAGCGACCAGTTCAACGTGCCCAACACGCTCGTGTACACACGAACCATCGTGCAGCCCAATGCTGCAATGAAGCTCACCGGCAAGCTCGGCCGCGCAGACGTCGCGGTGCTATCCGCGCTGGACGCGGCGAGCACTACGCCGAATGGCGATCAGCCGCTGGTCGACATCATACGACTCAACAACGGATTCGGTGGGCAGAGCACCGCCGGATTGCTATACAGCGGTCGCGTCGGCGGTGGCAGATCCAATCGCGTTATCGATGGCGACGTTCACTACGTGTTCGGGAAATTGTACTACGCTCAGGCGCAGGCTGCCATCAGCAATACGACACAGAATGGATCGACCAATACAGCGCCAATGTGGGAGCTCGTCCTCGATCGCACCGGACGCGCCTTCGGATTTCACTACAACATTCTCGGTGTTGGCAGAACATTCGCGGCTGATAACGGATTCGTGTCACGCACTGGAATCGTCGCGCCAGGTGTCTCCAATCGCCTGAGCCTCTACGGACCACCCGGCGCACTGCTCGAAAAGTTCAACATGTTCTTTTCGACAAAGGCCGTCTGGCGCTATGACGATTTCTTCGCCGCAAAGAGCTTGCTCGAAGATAACGCATCCGCGAATACCAGCTTCACATTGCGTGGCGGATGGTCGCTCGGCGTTACACCCACGATCGCAACCTATGCATTCGATCCCGCGGCGTATCTCGGTGATTTCGTCAGCACCGCGCAGGGTAGCAATATCCCGTTCCAGCCGTCGCCACGAATCACTACGTTCACGAACGCGTTCAAGATATCGACACCTCAATTCGCGAAGTACGACGCATCACTCGGCGTCACCACCGGTAACGACGTCGATTTCCTCGAGACGTCACGCGTTCGGCGACTGGATTACAACGCCAGTCTCAACCTGCGCCCGACCCAGCAGCTGCGCGTCGGTGCGACATACGTGAGCAGCAGGTTCACACGTCGCAGTGACGGAGCGCTCTCGACGTCGACACGAATTCCACGGGTGAAAGTGGAGTATCAGGTTACGCGATCGATCTTCGTGCGCGTCGTCACGCAATACACCGCAACTCTGCGCTCGTCATTGCTGGATCCGCGCACCGGACTTCCTCTGCTGATCCGTAACGACACCTCATACGTCCCGTCGATTGAAAACATCGCGAACGGATTGCGCACCGACTGGCTGTTCTCGTACCGCCCATCGCCAGGCACCGTGTTCTTTGCGGGCTACGGAAACTCGATGACCGAGCCCGATGCGCTGGCGTTCCGACGCCTTCGCCGCACGCAGGACGGATTCTTCGTGAAGCTGAGCTACCTGTTCGAGCCACTCAGCGGCCAGTGACCACGCGCGGCGTTGCCGCGAAATCAGAGACCTGCCCCCCACCGTCATTCCCGCGAAAGCGAGAATCCATCTGCCGTCGTCATTCCCGCGAAAGCGGGAATCCATCTGTTGCCGACCAGCTTCCTGCTGTCATCGCGCCCAGAGACCGATAACATGGATTCCCGCGTTCGCGGGAATGACGAGTCCGAGAGCGCGTTCACGGGAATGCCGATTCCAGGCTCCGTGCCCATCCACGAAGTCCGAACGCTGTAGAGACTTTTCCCGTATGTTTTGTTGAACCCTAGCCCACCGTGTGGAGTGGATCGTGAAGAAAAGGCGCTCGACGTCCGACCAACCAGATACTCGTCTCGCAGGTGCCGGTGCGCAGCCGCCGGACCAGCATGTTCTTTCACGTCGCGGCTTCTTCGTAAGAGCCACACAGGTAGGCGCGGCGCTCTCCGTCGCCTCTCCTGGCATCAGCCACTTCCTGCAGACAGCAGGTGCACAGGGTTCGCTAGCGCACCGACCGCTGGCCGCCGACCCCGCACCAAAGAGCTATGCTGACCTTTACTCCGGTCTCCGTTGGCGCATGCTTGGGCCGTTCCGTGGCGGTCGCACCGATGCAGTCACTGGTGTGCCTGGTCGTCCGAACGAGTTCTACTTTGGATCGGTGAATGGCGGCGTGTGGAAGACGATCGACGCGGGTCGAGTCTGGCTGCCGGTTTTCGATTCGCAACCGGTTGCATCGATCGGCGCGATCGCGGTTGCCGCTTCCGCACCTGACGTTGTGTACGTCGGAAGCGGCGAATGCACGTTGCGCGATTCCACCGGATACGGCAACGGCATGTACAAATCCACCGACGCCGGCAAGACGTGGACGCACATCGGCCTCGAGAACACACAGCACATCGGCAAGATCGCCGTTCATCCGCACAATCCCGACATCGTTTACGTAGCAGCCATCGGTCACTTCTACGCCGGAAACCCCGACCGTGGAATTTTCCGCTCGAAAGACGGCGGCAAGAGCTGGGAAAAGGTCCTCTACAAGAACGAAGATGTCGGCGCAATCGAAGTCGTGATCGACAAGACCAATCCGGACGTCGTGTACGCGGGTCTGTGGAACACACGCCGGCCACCGTGGTTCGTGTACGCGCCGAGCAACGGGCCGGGCGGCGGAATCTACAAGTCGACCGATGGTGGAAATACGTGGAGGCAGCTCACCAAGGGCCTGCCGAACGAAGGAATGGGCAAGTCTGGAATTGCGGTATGCCCATCCAATCCGCAGCGCGTTTACGCGGTGATCGACAATCTCAATCCCGATCCGTCTGCACCCAAGCCACCACCGGGGCCGCCCAATCCATTCGGTTCTCCCGCCGGACTTGGCGGTTTCTTCCGATCCGATGACGGTGGCGAGACGTGGAGCAAACTGTCGTCGGACCAGGCGCTCTGGGGACGCGGCTGGTACTTCGAGCACATCGACGTCGATCCGAAGAACGCCGACATCGTGTATGTCGCGAACGTTTCGATCTCACGCTCCATGGACGGCGGCAAGAGCTGGGTTGCGCTGCGCGGCTCACCCGGTGGCGATGATTATCACCAGGTCTGGGTCTCGCCGGACGATAGCAATACGATGATCTCCGCGAGCGATCAGGGCACCATCATCACGCGCAACGCAAAGACCGAAGATCCGCGCGAGGTGACGTGGAGCTCGTGGTACAATCAGCCTATCGCGCAGATCTATCACGTTTCGGTCGATTATCGATTCCCGTACTGGGTCACCGGCGCGCAGCAGGACAGTGGCGCAGTTGCAGTACGATCGCGCGGCAAGTTCGCCGAGATCTCGATGCGCGACTGGGAGCCCGTCGCGGCCGGTGGCGAGAGCGGTTACACAGCAGGTGATGTGCTGCACCCCGGCATCATCTTCGGCGGCACCGGCGAGCGCTACAACATGGAAGAGAACAGGATGATCTCCGGCACCACGGTGCAGAAATCACCCGAGACAGGACGCAAGGACTGGACTCAGCCGCTGGTATTCTCGCGCGCAGATCCGCGTGCGTTGTACTACGGAAACCAGTTCCTGTTCAAGACCACTGACAACGCCGTCACGTGGAATCAGATAAGCCCCGATCTCACGCGCAAGGATCCCGGTGTACCCCGCACGCTCGATGCAGCGGCTGCAGCGGACGTCGGCAACGACAAGCGCGGCGTCATCTACACAATCGCACCGTCGCCGTTGTTCGTCCCGATGGTCTGGATCGGCACCGATGACGGATTGATTCAGCTCACCATGAACGACGGCAAGAGCTGGACAGACGTGACACCAAAGGCGATGACGCCGTGGAGTCGCGTCACCATGATCGAAGCATCACACTTCGACTTCAACGTTGCGTACGCGAGCGTCGACAGACACCAGCTCCAGGACTTCACGCCGTACATCTATCGTACTCGCGACGCCGGCAAGACATGGCAGAAGATCACGACTGGTCTCCCGGCAAATGGCTACGTGCACACCATCAAGGAAGATCCCAAGCGGCAGGGGCTTCTCTTCGCCGGTACCGAGGTCGGTGTTCACATCTCGTTCGATGACGGTGAGAGCTGGCAACCGTTCCAGTTGAATCTCCCCGTCACGTCGATGCGCGACTTCGAGATCTACGAGAACGATCTCATCCTGGCGACGCACGGCCGCGGCTTCTGGGTGATCGATGACATCAGCCCGCTGCGTCAGATCAACGACACGATCGGAAATGCCGAAGCATATCTGTTCAAGCCCGGTGATTCGATCAACATGATCGAGGGCGGCGACAACGGCACTCCATTGCAGAAGGATGAGCCGCAGGCCCCGAACCCGCCGAATGGTGCAGCAATCGACTACTACCTCAAGACTGCCGCAACCGGTCCGGTGACAATCGACATTCTCGATTCCACGGGTGCCGTGTTGCACACATTCTCGAGCGAGCCGCAACGCGAGGCGCCAGCAGGTGGACGGCGCGGAAACGCAGGTGGCATTCCAAACACGTCTGCACTCTGGCGTGAGCCGCCAGCGCCGTTCGCGACCGCCGCTGGAATGCACCGCGTCGTCTGGGATCCGATCAAGGTGGAAGCAGGAGCAGGTGGCGGCGGCTTCCGTCGCCGCGGCACGCCGATATCAGGCACCTTCACCGCAAAACTCACAGTTAACGGAAAGAGCTACACACAGAGCTTCCTCGTCAAGCCTGACCCGCGAAGCCCAACCGCACCGACTCAGCCGTATTTTGAAGGGTGACGTCGTCATTCCCGCGGCGCGGATGCATCCGCGCCGCGGGAATGACGACACCAGCACAGCTCCCCTGCGATCGACGAACGAGGAACACTTTCTTGGACAAGCACCGAATGGAAGCGTTCAGCGACGGAGTCGTCGCGATTCTGATAACCATCATGATCCTCGAGCTGCACCCGCCCGTAGGCTACGAATGGGCCGCGCTCAGACCGATCATTCCATCAGTGCTCACGTACGTGCTGAGCTTCATATACCTCGGCATCTACTGGAATAACCACCACCACATGCTCCAGGCAACGGATAGCGTCAACGGCGCAATCCTGTGGGCCAATCTCCATCTGCTGTTCTGGCTCTCGCTCGTCCCGTTCGTCACCGCGTGGATGGGCCGAAACTATGAAGAGTCGGTGCCGACAGTGCTGTATGGTGCCGTGCTCATCATGGCCGCGCTGGCATACACGATTCTTCAGACGGCGATAATCCGGGAAGAAGGACGAGACTCGCGCCTCGCCGTGGCTATCGGACAGGACAGGAAAGGACTCGTATCGCTGCTGCTCTACGCCTCGGGAATCACGCTGGCCTTCGTGCGCCCCTGGATCGCCGATGCCATCTACGCCACCGTTGCGCTCATCTGGCTGGTCCCGGACCGGCGGATCGAAACGCGACTGCCGCGGTAGGGCGCGGACATATCCGCGCATGGTCCATTCACGTGCGCTCGAACCTAAAGTCGTAACAACAACTACTTCCTGCGCCTGCGCTGCGCCACCCCAGCCAGTCCCACCAACCCTGATCCCAGCAATACCAGAGTGCCCGGCTCCGGCACAGTCGTGGGCGGTACGACCGGAGGAGGTATGACCGGTACCGTGTCGCCCGGCGGTGGAATCACTGGCGTCGTGTCAGGCGGAGTGGTTGGCGTCTTCGTCGTATCCGGTGGCGTCCCGGTCGTGTCCACCGGCGGTTTGGCCGTGGTGTCGGTCGGCGTCGTAAACCCGTTGTGAGTCTTGCCGTTGTGAACGAATGGGATGAAGATCGCCGGAACCAGCCCAAACGGCAGCCATGACCGCCCGCCACCAGCCGTAGCCATCGGCATTCCAGGCGCCGTCGATACGAAGATCGGCGGCCCCTCTTCCTCGACAACCGGTGCTGGAGGCGGAGTAGTGGTGGCAAGCTGCGGCACTGGAATCACCGATTGCTCCGTAGGCGTACCCTTGGCGAGCGACGGCGTCGGACCCACCGGACGGCACATGACGACCGTCGTCGAATGCGCGGCAGCTGGCTTTGCCTTGGGGACGACACGACGCGCGCGACGTACTACCGGACGGTGCGCCTTGCTTGCTGTCGTCGGCTTCGGCTTGGGTGCCACGTTCGCCGCCACCTTGCGGACCGGGGCCTTGCGCCGGACAACCGGCTTCTTCTTGACCGAAGTCGCGACCGGCGAGCACTCGACCAGCGAGTCGACCGACGCTGGTCGCGCGACCGGCTTCTGACCCGCACGCGGTACGGTATCGCGCCTCACGGCCTGCGCAGATACTGGCGCTGCAGCCGGAAAGGCAGCAACGAGAAGTACTGCCAATGATCCTGCCGTGAGAATATGGTGCTTCATAAGAACCGAATTGCCAAAAAGAGCGTGTATCGCCGACTGCCGCGTTCCAGTAGACACACTCTGGGCCACGCATCGCAAACAAAAAGTTACGAGTAAAATAGTCCTGGATTCCACATCGCGCATCAACAAATTGGCCAATTGAATAACAAAAATCGCCGAAAGTACCGAAAATGCCGCGATCTACGACGGCTCGGTCTCGGAATGTGTGGCTGCATATGGCCAAAACGGCGCCATCTGTTGCATGAATCCCACAGCGGTCGACGATATTTTCCGACGACTTTGCCGGCAATTACCTTTGACTTCATGCATTCGAGACTTGCGACCACCCATCTGACAGCCGCCATCGTTGTGGCGATCGCTACGCTCTGCCCGCTGGCAGTACCGATATCGACCGCCGCCGCTCAGGCGACCGGCAACTCGCGGGCAGCGGTCGAATCGGACGCCATCCGGTGGGCGGATTCGGTTCTGACCACCATGACGCTCAGGGATCGCGCTGCCCAGATGGTCTGGCCGAACATCTACGCCGACTACGTACCGGCCGATGCCAAGAGCTGGCGCAAGGTCACGTCGTATGTCGCCGATCAAAAGGTGGGCGGGATCCTGATGTCCATTGGATCGCCCATCGAGATGGCGGTCAAGCTCAACACGCTCCAGCGCATGAGCGCCCTTCCGCTCCTGGTCGGCGCCGATCTCGAAACGGGTGCAGGCATGCGTGCCCGCGGCGGTTACTTCGTACCCAACGGCATCGACCTCGGCGGCGCCACGGTCTTTCCATCAGAGATGGCGTACGGTGCGGCGAATGACACAGCGCTCACGTATACCGAGGGACGGGTCACCGCGATCGAAGGGCGCGCACTCGGTATCCACATCGACTTTTCCCCAGTCCTCGACGTCAACAACAATCCGGCGAACCCCGTCATCAACACTCGCTCGTACGGTGAGGATCCACACGAGGTCGCGCGTCTCGGGGTCTCCTTCATCCATGGATTGCAGGACAACGGGATGATCGCCACGGCAAAACACTTCCCTGGGCACGGCGACACCGAGACCAACTCTCACCTCGCTCTCCCGATCGTGAACGTGAGCCGAGCTCGGCTCGATACGGTGGAGCTGGTCCCGTTCCGCGCCGCGATCAAGGCCGGAGTCGGCGCTGTGATGACGTTCCACGGCTCCATGCCGGCCCTCGATAGCAGCGGCGCGCCAGGAACGCTCTCATCCAACGTGGTAACCGGACTGCTGCGCAATGAGCTGGGATTCAACGGACTCGTCATCTCCGATGCCATGGACATGAAGGGCGTGACCGACAAGTACGGCTCGACGGAAGCGATCAAGCGCGCCGTAGCAGCCGGCGTCGACGTTCTGATCCAGCCCCTCGACGTTCCCGCTGCGATCGACGCTGTGGTAGCCGGCGTGAGCGAGGGACGCTACAGCGAGACTCGCGTATCGGAGGCTGCGAGGCGCATACTCGCCATGAAGCGCAAGCTGAATCTCGACCGCAACCGTTTCGCGAACCTCGACTCGCTGCGCACCACGGTGGGCGACAGTGCGCATCTCGCGCTGGCACAGCAGGCAGCAAACAGATCGATAACAGTCGTCCGCGATTCGCCGCACTTGTTGCCGCTCAAGCTATCGGCGAACACCAAGGTCCTCTCCGTGACGGTTGCGCGTCGTACAGATCTCGGCGCTGGCCAGATCTTCAACGCCGAGCTCGCCAAGCTGGCTCCCGCAACCCGTACGGAATTCGTCATGTCGGACGATCCGGCCGTCAACTATCCCCGCCTCGCAGCGATGGCCGACTCCGCAGATGTGACCATCGTTTCATCCTACGTAGGCCAGAGCTGGAACGTGACAAGCGTCGATGCGCCACAGGCGTTCGCCGACTGGCTCTCCAGCCTCGTCGCCAGGGGCCGCAAGGTCGTTGTGGTCTCGTTCGGAAATCCGTATCTGCTTTCGCAGATTCCCAGCACTCCCACCTACGTCGTCGGCTGGGATGGCGCAAACGTCAGCCAGCAGTCGGCAGCTCAAGTCATAACTGGCCTCTTGCCTGCATCCGGCCATCTTCCGATCACAATACCGCCAGTGGCGAAGCGTGGCGACGGGTTGACCATCACTCCCTGAAGTCGTATATCACCTGCACCGAAGTTGTCACGACGCATTTGTATTCCGTCCTTGACATTAGTCACAATATGTGACTAATATGCTGCGTGACCAGAGAGCCCCGGGGAAAACGTCAGCATTACACCGTTGACGTAGTCGCACTTACTCCACGCGACAACCAGCTCGCGGTGTTGCTCGAGCAGCGCAGCGAAGGTCGAGAGAAGTCTGTGCGCTGGGTACTTCCGTGGAGTGCATCACGGAATGGCGAGGGACTCGACGATCTTGCACAGCATGCGATCAGGCGAAGCGTAGGCGCCGCATCCATCTGGAACACACAGGTCGGCGCTTTCAGCGAAGGTCCCCATCCTGGCGGCTCCGATCTGTCGATCGTGTACGTCGCCCTCGTTCCGATGGGCGAAGCAACGGTGCAGGGTGACGAGTTCCAGTGGTTTCTCCTGAGCGAGCTCCCGCCGCTCACCGAGCGGCAGAATCAGATGCTGCAGGAGTCCGTGAACGCCGTCCGCGATCGGCTGGACCTGTATCCGGTTGCATTCAGGTTGTTGCCGGCAACGTTCACGTTGAGCGAGCTGCAGCACATGTACGAGCTGCTGCTTGGACGGAGGCTGCACAAGGCGAGCTTTCGTCGCGCGCTCACAGCCGCCGCACTCGTCGAGCCGACGGATGAATGGCGCAGCGAGGGTCGCGGCCGGCCAGCGCAACTCTTCAGGTATGGTCCCAGAAAACGCCGCCGAGCAAGGCGCGGGGTGAGGTTCGACCTGCTCGGATGAGTGCGATGAGCGAGTGGAAGGAGTTCGACCGTAACCAGCGAAGCGCGCTCGTCGCAAGCTTCCTTGGCTGGACTCTCGACGCATTCGATTTCTTTCTCATGGTGTTCATGCTCGGCGCCATCGCGAAGGAGTTCGGGACTGATGTAAAGGCCGTAGCCGTCGCGATAACACTGACACTCGCTGCACGCCCCGCCGGAGCGCTCGTGTTCGGAATGCTGGCCGACCGCTTTGGTCGCAGGCCAGTGCTCATGATCGACATCCTGCTGTTCTCGATACTGGAATTCGCGTCGGCATTCGCACCATCGATCGTTGCACTGCTGGTGTTGCGCACCGCATTCGGATTCGCGATGGGCGGCGAGTGGGGACTCGGCGCATCTCTCACCATGGAGACCATTCCACCCAAGGCACGCGGCATAGCGTCGGGAATTCTTCAGACCGGCTATCCGTTCGGCTATCTGCTCGCGTCTGTCGTGTACGGGTTGCTGTTCGACCGTATCGGATGGCGCGGCATGTTCATGGTCGGTGTGCTGCCGGCATTGCTGGTGCTCTTCATTCGCCGCAATGTGCAGGAATCGCCTGCGTGGAACAGGATGCGCGAGCGCCCGACGCAGAGTCTGATGAGCGTGTTGAAGAAGCGCTGGCCGTTGTTCATCTACGTGGTCGTGCTCATGACCGCGTTCAATCTGTTCAGTCACGGCACGCAGGATCTGTATCCGGCCTTCCTGCAGATGCAGCACAAGTTCACGACGCACACGGTGAGTATCGTGTCGATCATCGGCAACATCGGAGCGATAACCGGTGGTCTCGCGTTTGGCGCACTGTCACAGCGCATCGGACGAAGGAAGGCGATCGTGTTTGGAGCGCTGATAGCATTGCCGATCATTCCGTTGTGGGCGTTCAGCGCGACACCGATTCTACTTGGACTCGGCGCGTTCCTGATGCAGGTAGCGGTGCAGGGAGCGTGGGGTGTAGTTCCGGTTCATCTCAACGAGCTGTCACCGGACGAGGTGCGCGGAACCTTCCCGGGTTTCGCGTATCAGCTCGGCAACCTGCTGGCCTCGGGCAACGCTGCGTTGCAGGCGGGATTTGCTGCGAGCCACGGTGGCAACTACGCGTATGCGCTGGCGGTTGTCGCCGCATGTGCTGCCGTAGTGATCGCAGTCCTGACTTACTTCGGGCCGGAGAAGCACGGAGTGATGTTTGGAATGACGGGAGAGGTGCGCTAGCGCTCCAGTGGTCAGCGCGCGTCGACGAGCTTGAAGTGTGGATTCTCTATCACGCCCAGCTCGTTGCCGAATGGATCCAGCACGGTCCCCACACGAATCCCATCGCCCACGTCCGTCGCTGGCGCCTTGAGCGTTGCTCCTGCCTCGACGAGATCCACGAGGGCACGCTCGACACTCTCCACTCCCCAGTAAGCCGTCGTCCCGCCGGTGCCGCTCATGCCACTCGCGGAATCCGGGTCCAACCCCAGCTCGAAGCCACCGACGTTGAAGCCCACGTAGAATGGCTCGTCGAAGTACGGCTCGACGCCCATCGCGAGCGCGTACCATTTCTTCGCGGCTTGTAGATCCGCCACGTGATAAATGACAGTACGTAATCCGAAGAACCTGGTTGGCATTGGGAATCGGATTGAATTGATCGACAATGGAAACGTCGCGCGCCCTGTGCCCGGAAATTGCATTAATCTGGCCGAAATGCCATCGTTCTCCAATGTCCTTCGCAACCTTGCCGTCGTAGCAGCGATTGGAGCTGTCTGTGCCTCGTGCGCGGCCCAGTCCTACGATGCGCCCAACACACTCGGCGTTCTACCTCCGCCCAAGCCGACTCCGTTGTGGCTCGGAGCCATGCACAGCGCCGGAACGGCCGCCATCGCCGGAGCTGCATCCGTAACGCCAAGCGCCACGCCGGGATGGGCCCAGGTCCTCATCTCGGTCCAGAATAGTGTGGCCGGCGAGACGTACGCCTGGAGCCTCAAGTCCGGCACTTGCGCCTCGCAGGGCAACGTCATTGGTCCGGCTAACAGATACGCGGACTTCAATATCCATGCAGATGGCTCTGGCGCCGCCGAAGCAGCGATTCCGGAAACTCTATCTCGTTCGGCTTCCTACGCCGTCGTCGCGACTCCCGCAGCGTCCCGAGCTCCCTCTGCGATCGCGTCTGCTAGCGCTCCAGCCGCCTGCGCCGATCTCGCCTTTGGATCGATGTAACCCCGCTCAGAGATTCCGCGTATCCGGTCTGGTTCCGTTCGAGGCCGTGATCACCGACTTGATCCCGCCGCGCAGATTGAAATCACCGACAACACGCATCCACTTCGGCTTCACGCGCTCGACGATATCATCCAGGATTCGATTGACCGCGCGCTCGTAGAAGATCCCATCATTGCGGAAGCTCCACAGATAAAGCTTGAGGCTCTTCAGCTCCACGCAGGAATCGCCAGGAAAGTACGTGATTCGAATCGTCGCGAAATCCGGAGCGCCGCCTTCGAGTGCAGTCAGATCACTCGCATCGCCCTCGATCCCGCCAAGCGGACACAGCGACGTGAACTCGGGACAGTCCATGTGAATCTCATAGTCCCGATCAGCGTAGGGATTCGGAAACACTTCGAGCAGTTGTGGCTTAGGCATCCTACAAATCTAGTTTGGCGAGCGTCATAACAATCCCGGAGGCCGCGAGAGGATCGTCATTCCCGCGATCGTCATTCCCGCAGTCGTCATTCCCGCGAAAGCGGGAATCCATGTTATCGGTCTATGGATGCGATGATAGCAGGAAGTTGATCGGCAGCAGATGGATTCCCGCTTTCGCGGGAATGACGAGTCTTGTGGACAGCATTCGCCAGCATAAAGCTCGCTCTTACGACCCGCGCAGCTTCCTCGAAATCTCCTGCAGGAGCGCTCGCTCGTCACCGGACAGACTCCCCATGCCTTCCCGCGAAATCTTGTCCAGCAATCCGTTCACATCTTCGGCACGCTGTTTTGGATTCGGATTCGGCGCTGATATCATCGGAGTCTGCGGGCGCCGTTTCACTATCGCGTTGCTGCGCGCCACTGCTTCATCCGCACTTGGCAATCCGTCGCGGCGCTTCTGCGGACGCTGCATCTTGGGAATCGGTTGCGGATTGGAATCATCCGGCACAGTCGCGACGTGGCGGCGAATCTTGTCGAAGCTCGAGCTGTTCGGCGCGTGCAGATAGATCCACGCGAAGACGAGGCCGCCGACGTGCGTCATGAACGCGACCGACCCGCTGGAATATCCCGTGAAGTCCGCGAACGCCATCCCCACGTTCCACGCGATAGTCCACACCGCGAGCCACACTGCACGAATCGGCATGACGCCGAGTATGTAGACCTCGTCGTCGGGCCACTTGAGCGCGTAGGCGAGAACCACACCGACCACCGCGCCGGATGCACCGATCACTCCACTGTGCTGCTCGAACAGCAGATGGAATATTCCGCCGCCGAGTCCGCACCACAGATAGAAGTAGGTGAATGCTCGCATGCCGAACGCGCGTTCCACGCGCGGGCCGAACATCCACAGCATGATCATGTTCGTCGCGATGTGTGCAAAGCCCGCGTGTACGAACATGTACGTGCCGATCGCCCACCAGTGGGCCGGGAACTCCGTCGCCGACAGACCCAGCCACGCCGCAACATCCGCCGTCCCGACTGGCGACGTCAGCTGGATGAAATAAACCAGTACGTTGAGCGCGATGAGCCACTGGACGGCCGGTGTTATACCGACGCCAGGCTCGAAATCCGCTGCGTTGAATTCGGTTGACGTTTCCATGGATCCCTGCGCGACCTTTCGTCCTACACAATTGCCAGCTGAACGATCCTCTCGCACAGCTCTTCAAATCCCATTCCCGCGGCGGCGGCGCCTTGCGGAATCAGACTCGTCCTCGTCATCCCCGGTAACGTGTTCGCCTCGAGACAGAAGCACTCACCGCGATCATCCAGACGGAAATCCACTCGCGCGTACCCCCGCAGTTTCAGTGCCCTGAACGCCCGCAAGGATTGCTCCCGCAATTTATTAGTAACACTTTGAGGCAAATTAGCCGGGAATTCCTCGACTGCCATGCCCGCCGTGTACTTGCACTCGTAGTCGTAGAGCTCTTTCACAGGCTTGATCTCGCCTACCGGGAAAGTCTCGTCCCCCAGCACTCCAACCGTCAGTTCGCGGCCGGCGATGAATCGCTCGATCATCACCTCGTCGTCGTACCTGAAAGCCTCGGCGACGGCGGCGTCCAGCTCTGAAATGTCGCGCACGATCGACAGCCCCACGGTCGACCCCTGCTTCGACGGCTTCACCACAACCGGTAGCCCGAGCGACTGTTCGACGAGGGCGCCGCGCTGCGGAGCCATCAGCCAATCCGCAGTCTGCACTCCGGCCGCCCTGAAAAGGACCTTGGACAGGTCCTTGTCCATCGCGAGCGCGCTGGCCAGGTGCCCGCTTCCGGTATATCGAACACCAGCCATGTCGAGCAGAGCCTGGA